>JAHOYU010000137.1 GCA_019038625.1 Candidatus Latescibacterota bacterium
ATCTGAAGCTCAGGGGGCCGGGCGAGATATGGGGGCTGAGACAGTCGGGATATACTGTGTTCAGGCTGATCAACCCTTTGAGTGACAGGGATATAGTAGAAAAGTCCTGGAAGGAGTGTCGGAATCTGCTTGAGAGGGACCCGGAGCTGGCTATGACTGAAAACGGGGTTGTTTCGGATTACTTCCAGAAGTATTATAAACCGAGAATGGAACTTGCGGATATAGGTTGATCAGGTTGGATGAGGAGGATCATGCTATCGAGAGACGAAGCTTATTTACTTGTAAAGAAACATATATCAAAGAAAAATCTTATTAAACATGTTTTTGCTGTAGAGATAATCATGATAGAAATGGCCGCCAGATTCGATCAGGACGTGGATTGCTGGGGCCTTGCAGGATTGCTTCATGATCTCGATTATGAAGATACTGAAAATGATCCGGAAAGGCACGGGCATATCACAATGGAGCTGATTTCCGACCTCGACCTTTCCGATGAGATACGCCACGCCATACTTGCGCATGCCGATCAGGTCGAACGTATCTCCATGATGGATAAGGCGATATATTGTGCTGATCCGGTGACTGGCTTGATTGTTGCTTCAGTGCTAATGCACCCCACAAAGAGCCTGGCCGGAACGGACGCAGGATTTGTGGGGAAACGTTTCAAGGAAAAGAGGTTTGCCGCAGGAGCAAACCGGGAAGCTATTGCAAGTTGTAGTGAGCTTGGCCTTGATCTGCACGAGTTTCTCGAGATCTCCCTGGATGCGATGAGGACGATCTCTGATGAACTGGGACTCTGAAGCGAGGCATGCTCGACAAGCAAGTGAAGGAGCAAAAGCATGATCGTCACCTGTGGCGGATGTCAGACAAAATACATGCTGGGAGACGAGAAGGTACCCGAAAATGGAATCAGGGTCAGATGTCCGAAATGTCGATTCATCTGGAAGTTGAGTCCTGCAGCCAGCGAACCCGTTTTCGAAGTAAGTACTAATCAGTTCGCCTCCAGCGAGCCTGTAGCCGAAAGCGTTTCGGGTAGCTGGAATCAGGCTTCACAGCCCGCCAGGGCCTCGGCCGCTGTGGCGGAACCATCCATCGACGGGATGGAGCAGGAGATAGAGATCGCTTCGGCCGCTCAGAATCAGGTTGAATCTCCCGCAGAAATAAGTGAGACTCCTCAGCAGAAGAAATTGAGAGACAGGACCAAAAGGCTCGCGAGGGTCTTTGTAAGTGATATTCTTGTCTACAATAAGAATGAAAGAGATAAAGCGCTCGCCGATGGTACGCTCATGACCGTGATGGGACCGGAGATCAAGAAAGCATGGGAAGCGTACAAGCAAAAGGTCGGCACGGAAATCCGTGAATCAAATGATTATTTCCGAGAAGCACTGAACGAGATACTAGCCGATGGACAGGAGTTGTTCTGATAACACGTGTGAAAACAACACCTCTATATGTTCTGAATCTGGCGCCGGTCATATGGAACGAATTCTTCAGTGATTCCGTTCTGACCGAGGAGCTGGATGTCAAGATTTACAAGACGTTCCCAAGGTTTCTGAAGAGCCTGCAGGTGGAATCTGTCGAATCTCCAAGAGTACTTCTGTTTTTGCCGAAAGGTAAACTGGATCCAGCGAAGACCAGACAGTTGAGACTCACCCAGATCGATTCTCCGATGTATATCATCACATCTGAATGCAACGAAAAGGACTACCTGTCTTTCCTCTCGATGGGGATGAACGGGATCATTACTTCTCCTTTCAGCAAAACAGACGTTCAGGGAGTTCTGGGCGACAACCATAAAATGTGTGTACCCTTTCCCAGAAACAATGAGTTGATCAAGGAAGGTCAGGTCAGGCTCGATTTTCTCGTGCCGAGCAAGCTTTCACGAATACTTGGTGTGAACAGGCTTGTTTCTTTTCTGGCTGCTGAATTCGGGTTTCCTCCGGAGGACTGGCGTGTAAATCTTCCAATGGTAATGGATGAGGCGCTCAGTAACGCTATTGAGCACGGTAATAAGGGAAATGAATCGCTCAAGGTGCACGTCAGGATCTATATCAGCTCCAGGAGGATCGTGATCAATATCGAGGATCAAGGGGAAGGTTTTATTCCTGAGAATGTCGATGATCCGACCGACCAGGAGAACATCTACAAGGGATCGGGCAGAGGAATATTTTTAATGAAAGAACTCATGGACAGCGTTTCGTTCAAGAATGGTGGCAGGCTCCTTGAGATCGAGAAGATCAACCCCATGGCCGATTGACCGGGCCGATATCCCTCTTTGTTAAAATCCAGACAACAACACCAGCGCCGGGTTTTATGCCCGAGTGATTTTGTGTAGTATTATACCAGGCGGGGGCTCCGTTTGATGCGATCTATTTCTCGCCCCATTTTTCGCGGGATATCTTGTCGAGAAGATTGTCGATCTGTCCCCGTATGCGGTTGTTCTGGTCCGGCTCGAAGAGAACCTTTTTGACCCTTCCCTGATCGTCTTTCTTCACGTATCTAAGAGCTTTGATATTGTCCATAGGCATAAGGATATCCTTGCTGACGCGGACCTCGATACCCATGTCGTCGAGATTCTTGCCGGAGTTGTTGTACGGATGCATTCCCATGCCCCATCCATGAACGAACATACTGCAGATGATGGCCCTGAAAGTGTTCTGCCGCTGAATCGTGTCGAGATCGAAAGTGTCCTGGAATTTATCCATCATCCCGTCGATGACTACCTGAAGTTTCTTCAGGATGTCTTCTTTCGGTTCTGCGTTCAATAGTCTGTGAAATACTTCTTTAAGGATCTTTTCCGTGATTTCCATCTTTTCCTCGCTGTCGATTCGGATTGATTCGGAACAGAAACACTCTTACACAGGGGACTTTAGCAAAAACAGGACCAAAAGAACCGGGAGTCCTGCTGGCGTTTGACGTTCTGGAATTACTGGTCCGATACTGGATTATCACCGGGGCTCGCGAGATACTCTAACCCATGAATGGCACAATTCTGGCACACCATGGAATAAACATCCATATGGGAGGAGCAGAATTGCAGGTTTCCACCGAAATTACCGTTTTCATGCAAAAAGCGATTTATTATGTCAGCAGGCTGGTCGCCGCGAGGGGTGTTCTGGAACTGACCGACAGAAATATCAATTTTGAAGTCGCTTCCCTTGATTCATCGTTTGGTATAAAGGATGTCTCACTCGAACTCGATTCCATCACGGACGTCAGGATAGAATGTGGCGATCTCCATCCACGGATAGTCATCGTTACTGCTACAGGCAAATCGGAATTCGTCCTGGCAAGAGGGCAGGAATTATATGATCGCCTGAGGGGATATCTCAATAACCCTGTCGCTCCTGTTATGGGCCATGAAGATGACAGGCTTACCTTAAAATGCCGTTGTGGCAGGGAAGTGAACAATTCCTACAGGTTCTGCCCATGGTGCGGGGCCCGGATGTAGCTTGTTCTCCTGTATTTTTCAGTTGTTTAAACTTCCTGGATTTATTACATTAATCACAGATATAAGAAAGAATTATAGAATTCCTGACAGAATGTTACAGGAGGTAGAAATGAAACGGATCAGTGGGGTGGCGTTGGTCCTTGCGATCATTCTTGCGCTCACGATCACGGGATGCGAAGACGACTCCCAGTCAGCAGAAGCAACCGGTTTCGACCTGGTAATAGAGGACTGCCTTTCATTCGGCGTCTATGTTTATATCGATGGAGAGTTCCAGGACTTCGCGTCCACAGACGAACCCCATTTCTTTCCACTCCCCTCTGGTACCTATGAGATCTGGGCATATGGAAACGCCAAAGACAACAATACCAACCAGTATATATGCTGGAGAGACTATCAGGTCACCGTGAATGACGGTTCTGTAACCAGGCTCACTCTGTACTGTTCGGAAGAGAATATCTGTAGCGACTGACAGCTGGCCTGTCGTCGCCGTTGCACGGACGAAAATCGCAGTTTACATAAGCCCCTTCTCATTTTGAGCAGGGGCTTTTTTCATGTAGCCCGTCAAGCAAGATAACTCATTTCATTATAACAAATTAAAAAACAAGGGAAGCTGTTTTCCATGGCACATTACTTGCGCTGCTCCAGAGCAGTCGGGGTGGATACTACCTTTTTCTAACGAAATATGTGACACCCTAGCTCAAGTGACGTTAGCCTGCTCCGGAATCTGCTTCCTTGTCTGTGCACCAGGCGAGTGGGATAGAGGCCACCCCGACTTAACGTAAGGAGAATACTGATATGGCAGTTTATAATTACGCAGGTGGCGAAGTTAACATCAAGATAGTCTACTATGGCCCTGGGCTCAGCGGCAAAACTACCAATCTCGAGTTGATGTATTCGAAACTGCCGAGGGACAGCAAGGGTAAGATGGTGTCTATGAAGACACGTACGGACAGAACGCTGTTCTTTGATTT
>JAHOYU010000138.1 GCA_019038625.1 Candidatus Latescibacterota bacterium
TCAGATCCATCTCAGCGACTTTGAAACCATCTGCAGTCGTGGAAAAATACTCAAGTCTTTCAGCTATCTTTGCGTCATCCGGCTTTCCTGTAAGGAGATAGCATTCACCCTCTTCCCCACCCCTTCCAACCCTTCCCCTGAGCTGGTGGAGTTGTGCCAGGCCAAATCGCTCCGGATGGTTTATAAGCAGCATCGAGGCATTCGGAATATCGACACCTACCTCTATCCCGGTAGTAGTCACGAGACCAAGGATCTCCCCTGAGCTGACCATATCGATAGCCCTCGATTTCTCCTCGAAACTCATCCTTCCATGTAACAATCCCAGCGGAAATTCCTTGAAATGTTCCTTCTGGAGGTGTTCAAACTCATCGACCGCCGCTTTGAGATCGCTCTTTTCACTCTCCTCGACAAGGGGATAGAGGAAAAATGCCTGCTTTCCAGCCATAAAACCCTTTCTCACCTTGTCATAGACCATCCCGGCCCCTCGCTCTCCAACGATCTCCGTACACACTCTCCTTTTTCCGAAAGGAAGTTCATCGATAACAGACAGGTCCAGATCACCGTATACGGTCTGGGCGAGCGATCTCGGAATGGGCGTGGCAGTCATTACGAGGAAATGAGGAATGAGTTCACCCTGGCCCAACCTGGCTCTCTGCTTCACACCAAACCGGTGTTGTTCGTCTATAACTGCCAGACCAAGCTGTCTGAAACCGATACCCTCCTGGATGAGAGCCTGCGTTCCTACAACGAGATCGATATCTCCTGACGCGATTTCGGAGTGTATCCTCTTCTTTTCCGACACGCTGAGAGATCCGATCAGCAGTTCGATCTTTACTGGAAGATCGGTGAAATACTGTTTCATCTTCCTGAAATGCTGCTGAGCAAGTATCTCAGTTGGGACCATCATCGCCGCCTGCAGCCCTCTGCCAACCGCCATCAGCATAGCTACCAGGCCTACAACGGTCTTCCCGCTGCCGACATCACCTTGTAAAAGCCTTGAAAGTCCCTTTTTCGATTCGACATCGGCACGTATCTCTCCGAGTACTTTCTCCTGGGAAGATGTCATCCTGAATGGCAATGAACCGATGAATCGATCGACCAGCTCATGTGGAGGATATATCTCGGGTCTCGGCTTGCCGCCGGCCAGCGTTTTCTTGCGGAGCATCACCAGAAGGTGGAGATAGAAGATCTCCTCGAATTTCAATCTCCTTCCAGCCTCCTCCAGAAACTCCCAGCTGTCAGGGTAGTGGATCTGTCGCAGAGCATGCCCCCTCGACATCATCCCTCCACTCTTCAGCATCTTCTCCGGCAGGTTCTCCTGAATTTCAGATCCGGCCTTATCCAGGGCAGCCTTGACTATTCTCCTCATCATCCTCTGGGATATACCAGCTGTAAGTGGATAGACAGGCACGACCCTCCCGGTATGCATAAGTTCATCACCTAGTTCTCCAGTGAGGACTTCGTATTCGGGAGCTACTATCTGCTTTTGCCCTCTGTAGATCCTGGACAACCCACTGGCTATGATCTTGTCTCCCTGTTTGAACTGCTTCTCCAGATATGGTTGATTGAAGAAGACCAGATTGATCACTCCCGATTCATCTCCAGCAGCCACGGTCAGGATCGACTTGCGCGAACCGAGCCTCCTCGAAGAGATCGCCAGCACCGTCCCCGCAAACACTCCATCCGCTCCAGGCCTGATCTCAGAGATCATCGCCAGGTTTCGCCTGTCATAGTATTTTCGGGGGAAATGGAGTATCAGATCCTCGACATTCTCTATACCAATCCTGGAAAGAAGGATCTGCCGCGCGGGTCCCACTCCCTTGACATATTGGCTGCTCTCGGTCAAAACACGTTTTCTTTCAAATTTTTTGTCCATAAATTACTTGCCAATCCCGAGGTTATCGTCTAGATTATAGAATCTTTTGTTAATAGGGAGAATAGCTATGAGTAGAGAATGCGCCATATGTGGAAAGAAACCGATGACCGGTAATAATGTCAGCCACGCAAATAACCGCAACAAACGTCGCTGGCTTCCAAATCTTCAGAAGATCCGTGTCGAAATCGACGGAAAGGCCAAAAAAGCACAGGTCTGCACCCAGTGTATCAAATCCGGTGCGGCCAAGAAGATTTTGTAGAGAGCTGTCTGAACAGGTCTCCTTTTCATGCATGTAACGGTCGGAGGACTTTTTCTCCGGCCTTTTTTTTCTACGGTCCGTCCTGATGACCGTTTGGTTCGACATCACTTCACCATCCCCTTATACCGCTTCAACAAAGTGTCATGGCTTGAGGGCCCCTCGATACGATACCATGGAAGGTCCCCATCAAGCCCTCTTTCTCTGTGAACCGAAGCTATATCCACTCCCGCCGATGACAGCGCCATTTTCCAGGATATCCCGCCTGAAGCGTATTCGATAAGTGCCCGACCAGCCCTCTGGTCGCCAAGTGACAGAAAAGCCTGCCTGAGCGACGAGCGTATCGATTTCGTCTTCACTCTCATCCCTGCTTTTCGGCAGACTGACGACAGGCCCTTAAGTCGGCTCCTGATCACCTGGATATCCGGCATTGCAAAGAACTGCAGGGGAGTCCAGGGCTTCGGAACCATCGTATTGATGTGCACTGAAAATGATGCTCCAGGGGCGGCTGTAGAGAGCCTCTCAAGAAATCCGCCTGTCGACTGGTATATCCCATCATCTTCTCCCGGAATCCCTGTCATCAGATACAGACTGATCCGCCTTACTCCGCTCTCAGCGAGTAGAGCTGCAGCATCGATATATACTTCGTCGACTGTCCTTTTCCCTATCAGGAAGCGAATTGATTCGTCTCCAGTCTCCGGAGCCAGACTGGCGCTTCTAACGCCTGCATCAGACAGGATTCTCACGGTTTTTCGATCTATCCCCTCGGCGCTGAGCGAACTGAGCCCTATCTTTATATCCCTCTCTTTGAAAATATCAATAAGCTCTTCGAACTGGGGATGGGATGTAATAGCTGTGCTGACAAGGCCGACTTTCGAAGTATTTACCAGTGATTCATCGAGTGCTTTTACGATAGATGCGAGAGATGCCGGTCTATGGGGCCTGTAGATAGAAGTTGCCAGGCAGAATCCGCAGACGCCCGGACATCCCCTTCCTGTTTCGAAAAGCATTGTATCTGGAAAAACCGTTTTCCCTGTCAGAATGACGGAATGCGGAAAAACATCTCTGGTCTTTTCTTTTTTAAACATCGCTCGAGAATCAATTCCAGGAATGAAGACACCATCTTCGCCGGATAACTTCTCTATTACATCTTCATACTCTCCGGCACCATCTCCGCTGAGGATTTCCAGAATATGTGCAGTCGTCCTTTCACCTTCTCCGATCACAGCAACATCGATCATCTCCGAGAGAGGAAGTGGATTAGCGCTTATCGCTGCCCCCCCGACGATTATTAACGGCTTGCCGCGTCTCTTTTCCCGGCTCAATTCTATGGCAGATCCTGTCATCATCCTTACGAGATTTATATAGTCCTCTTCATAAGAGACAGATATGAACAGAACGTCTGCCTCGCCAAGTCGCTTTCCGGTCTTAAAGGTGAATGGCGCAGTATCACTGAAGAATCTATCTACACTGAACTCTCCCGAGCGAGACGCTTCTGCGAAGATGAAATGAAAACCCAGGTTTGACATGGCTACTGAATATGTTGAGGGATAACCTACAAATAGTGCAGGAGCTCCTCTGGGTGGGACTGGAAATCTTTCGAGATAAGTCTCATCGGGAAGGTCAGCCATATCTTTTCTACTGGGGAAAGGGTTCACCAGGGACATCTCCAGGATTTTCTCACTTCGATCCCGCGGAGCCGGCTGATATCAGATTCCTCGCCACAATGTTTTGCGGATCGATTTCAAGCAGGCGCTGGAGCAGATCATCAGCTTCGCCCTCCATACCTTTTTTCCTCAAAGTGAGAGCGAGGGAGACCATTGCTTCACCGTATTCACTATTAACGGCCAGACTCCTCTGGTAATAATCCTCAGCCTTATCCAGCATCCCCTTATAAAACTGGATATCTCCCATGATCTTGAAAAGATCAGCAAAATTACCTCCATTGCTGTCGAGCAGCTCCTCTGCTTCATCGTAATCACCCCTGTGTATCAGGATCATTGCGAGTCTCTCCCTGGCACGCAGGTACCTTGGATTGACCGACAGCGAACGGCGAAAATATTCTTCAGCACTCTCGATATTTTTCATCCTCAGATATACTTCACCGACAAAATACATGACGTCCGCGCTCTCCACACCAGCTTCCAGCATCTCTCTCAGAACAGCCATGGCATCTTCGAGATTGTCCTCTCTGAGGTGTATAAGAGCCACGCTCAGAACGGCGCCTTCGGGTTTGTCATTTCCCCTGATACCAGTCGTGAGAAGGTCTACAGCACGTTTTTTGTCTCCGATCTCGTAGAGAAGCAGGCCATAGTAATACTGAGCTCTCGAATAATCGGGGGAAAGTTCAAGAGTCTTCTCCAGTACTATCCTCGCCTTGTCCAGTTCACCAAGATAAAAGAGAGTAGCGCCCAGATGACATTGGAGGTCTGCATAACCTGGTTTTTCAGAGGCTGCTCTTTCGAAATTGGGCAGAGCTTCCTTGAACATACCCTGGTCCAGAAAGGACAGACCCAGATAATATCGCGCTTCCGTGTAATTTTCGTTAAATTCCAGTGCTTTGGCGAACTCGGCTTCTGCTTCCTTCGCTCTTCTCTCCCTCAGAAAGGCCAGGCCTAGTTTGAAACGGATATCCGCATATTCGGGATGCATCCTGACCGCGTCGGAAAACGCCCTGATAGCAAGATCGAAATCTCCGATATTGAAGGCTTCGATACCATCCTTGAGACTGATCTCAAATTCGGTGTCGGCCTTGACGTATTCACGCAATCGCGCGAGAGGCGGGATCTCGGTCTCTCTGCTGGCCATATGCTCGCTGAGAAATTTACTGACAGGCGAGGGATTCTCCGCACCAAGCTTGAGCGCTCGCGAGAATATCTTGTCGGCTTTTTCCCTGTCACCTTTTTCGAAGATCACGATCCCAAGATAGCAGACGGCCTCGAAGTAGCTGTCGTTAAGTTCGAGTGCCCTACTGAGCATGTCTATCGAATTATCATAATCACCTCGGGAATGGTATATCACTCCCATACGGTAATACAGATCTGGATAGGTGGGATTCTCCCTTATCGCAACATTGAAATGCTCGAAAGCGCCGTCTAGGTCCCCGCCATGGAACAATGACGTCCCAAGGTGAACATGCGACTCAGCGGCATAGAACATTCCCAACGCGTAGACCGGATCACTGGGTCCCAGTTTCTCGATGGCCTTCTCAAGCTGCTCAACGGCAAGTTGATAATCTCCATCATTGAAATACTTGATCCCCAGTTCATAGTCCGGATTCTTCTCCAGACCCAGAATCCTGCTCCAAATCGACAATGACTTCTCCAGACTTTAATCCAGCTGCTTGCGCAGGAAAGTAGGAATTTCAAGGTTCGCCTCGTGTGAACAACCTGCACCTACGAGATTCATCTCATCGATCTGCTCGAACCTGTTTATATCACACTCCGTCTGTGGATCGGTTACTACTTCGAAGACCGGGGAAACCCTCTCCTCTGCTCTGGGAGCTGGAGCGATCTCTCTCTCCGAAGGTTCGAATCCGGTCGCAATAACAGTGACGCTCATTCCACAGTTACCCTCTTCACTCACGACTGCGCCAAATATGACATTAGCTTCATCTCCGGCTTCCTCGCTGATGATGGCCGTCGCCCTGGACACTTCGTGGAGAGTCATGTTCTCGTCTCCAGTGATGTTCACCAGAACGCCTCTGGCACCCCTTATCGATATATCATCAAGCAGAGGGCTGCTCAAAGCTATCCTGGCCGCTTCAACCGCACGATTTTCACCCTCAGCTGTCCCTGTGCCCATGAGTGCGTCACCCATACCGCTCATGATAGAGCGAACATCGGCGAAGTCAAGGTTTATAAGTCCAGGCGTCATGATGAGGTCTGATATGCCTTTCGTCGCGTGATGCAGCACTTCGTCCGCTTTCGAAAATGCCTTGGCAAGAGGAGTATCATCCGAAACGAGAGAAAGAAGCCTGTCATTCTGAATGACTATCAGGGTATCTACTTCTTTCTTCAATGCCTCGATCCCATCCATACCCTGTTTCGTTCTCCGTTTCCCTTCAAAACCGAAAGGTCGAGTGATAATACCGACAGTGAGTGCTCCGAGCTCTCTCGCTATCCTTGCGACTACAGGGCTGGCGCCGGTACCTGTCCCGCCTCCCATACCTGCGGTCACGAAAACCATGTCCGCTCCGTCGAGCATCTCCCTGACCAGATCGGCATCTTCTTCGACTGCCTTGCGACCGATATCGGGATTTCCGCCTGAACCGAGTCCCTTTGTCAGTCTTGTACCGATCTGCATCTTCTTGTGAGCCATGGAGAGTTCGAGCACCTGCGCATCGGTGTTGATTGCTACGAACTCTACGCCCTGAAGGCCGGCGGCGATCATCCTGTTGACGGCATTCCCCCCGGCGCCGCCTACTCCTACCACTCTCAAGTGAGCCAGTTCGTTGATCTCATCGAATTCAAACCGCATGTTCTGCCCCTTTCACTGCAAAATCCGGTTTAAAGAAATAAACTCGCTATTTTTCTGATCCTGTCGAGCATCATACGAAAATTGCCTCCAAGACTTTTCCGTGATGCTTCTCTATTTATTCTGTCACTTTCAAAGAACAGAAGTCCAACGGCGGCGCTCCAGCTCTCGTCCGCTACTACTTCCGAAAGCCCCATCAATCCCTCGGGAAGTCCCTTTCTCACTGGCAGGTCGAAGACCTGACCTGCTACACTCTTCATCCCCATCAGTTTGGAACCACCACCTGTCAAGACAACCCCTCCACCCATCGTATCGAACCATTGGCTGGACGAGACAGCGCTCTTGACCATTTCAAATATCTCTTCACATCTTGGTTCGATGATTGCCGCGATTATTTTTTTTCTTACTTCATGTCCCCCATTTTCCTGGTCACCCGGAAGGAGGACGATCTCGTCTTCCCCGGCGAGCGATTCGAGCGCCAGGCCATACTTCAGTTTAACATCACACGCTACCGACTCAGGAATCCTCAAACCGATGGCTATATCCCTCGTGATATTCTCCCCACCCGCTGGAATAACGCCGCTCATTCTTACGAACCCTCCGTGATACAACGCATAATCTGTTATGCCCCCTCCTATATCAATAACGAGGCATCCTGATGTCATCTCTTCATCTTTCAATACAGCATGGCCGCAGGCGATGGGTTGAAAGACAGTACTTATCATCTCGAGCCCGACTTTCTCGAAGACCCTCCTCAGGTTTTCTATCAATACCGTCTGGGCTGTGACAAGATGGACTTCCACTCCAAGTCTCGACGCGTTCATCCCGGTCGGATCACTGATACCTCGTTGATTGTCGACCATAAAATCCAAAGGGATCGTATGAAGGACTTCCATATCCGCTGGCAGAATTATATTCCCGGCTGCTTCTGTGACCCTCTCGATGTCAGCGTAAGTCACTTCACCGCGGTCCGATGGTATGGTTACCATCCCTCTACTGTTTATGCTCCGGACATGAGGCCCGGAAATACCGGCACAGACACCCTCGATCTCAAGGCCGGCCATCTTTTCAGCCTGCTCGATCGCCTGGCCGACACAGGCAGCCGCGTCCTCAATATCGATGACCATACCTTTTCTGATTCCCGCAGACGGTCTGCAGGCTGCTCCAATGATCTTCATGTGACCGTCGGTATACTCCCCGACTGTCGCAGCGACCTTTGTAGTTCCAAAATCGACACTCACTATGAACTCGGGATGCATGTCAGGATCTCACCTCCATCTCACCGGATGACGACCTGTCGGTCGAATCTTAGATCGATAAATTCTGGAAACTCTCCATCTTCCTGCAGGGCGCTATATACAGCCCTGAATTTCCTTACTCTATCCAGATAATCGGAACTACCCAATTGGACGATCGTTCCCTCGCTCATCCAGACGAGCAATATGTCTTCTCCGTCGATATGGATCTCTGAAAGCTGCTGAGCGGGGGAAAAGTTGAACTCCTTGAGCAATCTCAACACTTCCAGAGAATTGGTTATCATTCTCTTTCCTGTTTCCGTCCCGGCCTCTTTCGATGAAATCCCCGTTATCACAGGAAGATCCACTTCCCATTGGGTCTTATCATCCCGCAATATCACTCCCTCGTCATCTACTGCTTTCATCGTTTCAAAAGCAAGTAACGCTACCGGCACTCTCTCCTGAATGTAACAATCTATCCTGTGAAGTGGTCTCCGTCTGAAATCAGCGCGGTATACCTGAGAATGTGACATCAATCTGGATCCCAGTTCGGACAGGGAGACCGTGAAGACATTCGAACCGATATAGCGGTCGGCCATCGGCTGAAGTGAATCGGCTGGCAGATACCTTCCACCGTGAAGCCTTACTTCACGAAGCTCGAATGCGGTCGTGAAAAAGAAGATGTAGACAGTACCGGCGACCGCAAGCAATCCCAGGACAGATAGAAGTACCTGTGACAGTCTGACTTTCCGTTTCTTCCTCTTCACCATACGCCTTTTGTTACTCTTGACTATCAATCGTTGCTCTCCCTCTCAAGGTACTCTTCACCCATCTTGAAAATGTTTCCCGCCCCAAGAGTAAGAAGTACATCTCCTTCCTCCAGACACGAGTAAACCGATTCCCTTAGACCTTCCCAGTCGGGGATATATGTTACTTTTTTTGCTCCACCCCTGAGAGCACTCCTGTACACCAGCTCGCCAGTGATCCCGGGAATAGGCCGTTCTCCCGCCGCATATATTTCTGTAATGAATAGTTCGTCGGCATCATGAAAACATTCAGAGAACCTCTTATGCAGATCACGGGTCCTCGTATACCTGTGTGGCTGAAAAACCACGACGACTCTGCTATTGAAACTTTTTCTAGCCGTTTCTACAGCTGCCTTTATCTCGGTCGGATGGTGAGCATAGTCATCGATGACTGTCACTCCCGAGCTCTTTCCCTTGAATTCGAATCGCCTCCCCACACCCTTAAAATCATTGAATGCTTTTCTTACATCGTCAAATCCGATTCCGAGTTCTCCAGCAAGGGCACAAACACCGAGAGCATTAAGGACGTTGTGTCGACCTGGCAACCTGAGAAAAAACCGTCCTTTTTCCTCATCCCCTGCAATAACAGTGAATTCAGTTCCTTCTCCGCTGTATTCAGTTATTCTTCCTGTGATATCGGCCTCCACCGAAAACCCGTAAGTGATTATCCTGCGATCAATCCTTGGAAGAATGTTCCTTACATTCGGATCATCCAGGCAACAGATGACTGCGCCATTGAATGTGACCTGCCTCGCAAACCGCACAAACGCGTCGAAGATATTCTCAAGGCTCCCGTAGAAATCGAGATGTTCTGCGTCAATGTTTGTTATCAATGCGATATCAGGGGAAAGACGAACGAAATTCCCATCGCTCTCATCGACTTCGGCTACTATATATTCGCCTTCTCCAAGCCTGGCGTTTGTCTTAAGACTCTTGACCTTGCCTCCAACGACCACTGTTGGATCCAGTCCGGCTTCTTCCAGGACGACAGCAGCAAGTGAAGTAGTAGTAGTCTTTCCGTGGGCTCCAGCAATCGCTATCCCACTTCGCATTCTCATCAGTTCTCCGAGCATATCTGACCGGGGAATCACCGGGATTCCTGACTCATTGGCCGCTACGACCTCTGGATTTGTGGAGTTTATCGCTGACGATACGACAACTACTTCCGCATCTGCTATATTCCCCGCGCTGTGACCCTCGCAAATTCTGGCTCCCAGGGAAGATAGATGTTCTGTTATGTCAGATTTCTCCAGATCGGATCCGCTTACGATGAAACCAAGGTTGATCAAAACTTCCGCGATGCCGCTCATACCTATGCCGCCGATCCCGACAAAGTGGATGTTCTTCGCTTTACCGAGCATCGTTCCCTCCTTCATCGATCTCACCGTCATACTCATCTATTTTTTCCGATACACCCAGGTTCGCCTTGCCATTCAAGTATTCTTCAATGTCGTCACATATTGCTTCCGTCGCTCCTCTTCCACCCATCTCCTGAAGAGCTTTCGTCATATTCTCAAGGTTTCCCGTCACGTCAAAGATATCGCGAATTGCCATCCTCAGTGTCTCAGCGTTAAGATCCTCGTCCAGGATCATTTTCGCGCCCCCGGCGCGAACGACTGCCCTGGCATTGTGGACCTGATGGTCATCCGCCGACCACGGATAAGGAACAAGGATCGCCGGCAGGCTCATTGCAATCAATTCTGAGACACTCAGGGCTCCCGACCTTGCGAGAGCAATATCAGCGGCGAGATAGGCTTTGTAGATATCGTTTATATATGGAGAGACATAAACCCTCGATCCGGCCCTGGCAAGTTCATCTCTTACCTTTTCAAAATCCTTTTTCCCAGTCTGTACTATGGCCTGGATATCTTCATTTTCGAGGATGAAACGAGTAGCCGCCCTGTTCAGGGAAGCTGCGCCCTGGCTTCCACCGAAGACCAGAAGAACATGACCGTCGAGCCCAAGTCCGAATTCACCTTTTGAATCTTTTCCCGTATCCATCCTTACCTGTCTTACCTGGGTCCTCAAAGGATTTCCTGTAACTTTGATTCCCTTGTGACCTTTCAACCATTCCCGGGCACTCTCAAATCCCAGATATACCTTTTTAGCACACGGTGCGAGCATCCTGTTCGCAAGTCCCGGAATCGAGTTCTGCTCCTGCAGCACGATCCTTTTCCTCAGGATAAACGCCGAAATTATTACCGCCACGCTTGCGTAACCACCACTTCCGAAGACCAGATCCGGCTTGAACCGCAAGATGATAATTGAAGCCTGGACGATCCCGACCATGAGGCTGGCAATCGTTATGACCTTCCCGACAAACCCTCTTCCACGAACTCCTCTTGAGGAAATAAACTTTATCCGATATTCCGACTCGGGAACCACTCTCGCTTCAATTCCAGATCTTGTACCTATGAATAGTGCTTCAAATCCGGGATGACGGTCCGACATCAGTTCCGCGACCGCGAGCGCTGGATACAGGTGACCACCTGTTCCTCCTCCGGCAAATACGAACTTCATGCTTTTCTCCACCTTCATACCGGATCCTCCGCTGGACGCCTTCTTGCGTATATTGTCCTGCCATAACGCCCCAGGTTTTTACTCGCACGTTTGGAGGATTTTCGTCCACGGGACGATATATTCAACAAAATCCCGATAGCTGACATCGATGTCACAAGAGACGATCCACCATAACTCACAAAAGGCAGTGGCAGACCAACGATGGGAATCAGACCGAGTGTCATGGAAATATTGATGATCGCCGTCGAAAATATCGCCAGACCGATCCCATTCGCGAGCAGGTATCCGAAAGTATCGGGAGCCCTTTTTGCGGTACCTACGGCTTTTTTAAAAATGACTATAAACAGGGTAAGCACAACCAGTGTTCCTATCAGCCCGAATTCCTCGCCTATTATCGAATAGATAAAATCTGTATGGGCATCTGGTAGAAAACTGTATTTCTGGTGCCCCCTGCCAGGACCACAACCACAGATAAATCCGGACCCGATCGCGATAAGCGACTGGTTCAACTGCCAGCCCTGTCCCTGAATATCTGATCCCCTGTCAAGAAGAGCAGAGAACCGCTCCCTGACATGCGGAAAGCTGTAAAGGATCGGAACTGCGACAGCTGCCATTATCCCGGTCGAGGTTACAAGATGAATTATTCTACACCCGCCTATGAACAGAAGTACCAGGGAAAGTACGACTATCAGAGTCGCATTACTCACATTCGGTTGCAGCACCACAAGACCGGCTATCAGGAGTACGATCCCAAGAACCGGAAGATAACCTGTCTTAAAGTCCTTTATCTTGTTCCTGCGCTCGGATATCCACGCTGAAATGAATATTATCAGTGCAAACTTTGCGACTTCGACCGGCTGAAGCATGAACTTGAAGACCGGAAGCCAGCGACTGGCGCCCCTTGCTTCATGCCCCCAGATAAATATCGAGACAAGCAGGAAGACGGCCAGGCCGAGCCCCCACACCGAGACCTTCCTGTAGATACCGAAAGGGATCTTCATGAAGACAAAAAGACAGCACATTCCGATTCCAACTCTTATCGCGTGGCGTTGAATAAAAAAGAATGACGAGCTGAACTGTTCGCGGGCGATGACCTGGCTGGCCGAAAATACCATTATGAGGCCCAACGCGACCAGCAGGCAGGTCACAAAGAAAAGGTTCATATCGTATTTAGACCCCTTCTTCAATCCTTACTCCTTCTAAGCTCAGTAACGCATTCAGCAAAGACATCGCCCCTGTGTTCGAAATCATCAAACATGTCGAAACTCGCGCAGGCAGGAGAAAGGATGACCATATCCCCTTCTTCTGCTATTCCGGCCGCTTTCCTAACCGCGTCTTCCATGCTGGAAACCCTGTATGTCTCAACCTTCCCCGCGAGGGTGTCTTCGATCAACGAAGCAGCCTTTCCCAGCGTGACCACCGCCCTTACTTTTCGGACGACTTCAAGAAGACCGGAAAAATCATCACCCTTGTTATATCCTCCCGCGATCAGAACGACAGGCCTGTCCAGCCCGATAAGACTCTTTACCGCGGCTTCCACATTCGTAGCCTTTGAATCGTTGAAGAAAGACACACCATCGATCTCGGCTATATTCTCCATCCTGTGTCTGAGTCCCCTGAACGAGGACAAAGCCCTCTGACAAGTTTCAGCGCTGATCCCGACACACTCAACTGCCGCAATCGCCGACAGGGCGTTCTCAACATTGTGAAGACCGACGACTCCGAGTTCATTTCTTTCCATCACCGATTCTCCGCTTCCGTCAGGAAGTGTCCTGACAAGGTTGTCTCCATCCAGAAACACACCCCTGTCGATCCTGCCTGACGACGAGAATGGAATGAGCGCGCCTGGAAATTCCTCCGCAGCGCTCCTGCACCTTGCGTCATCATGATTGTAGAAAAACGAGTCTTCTTCCGAGCAATTTGCGTATATACGTTTCTTCGTGTCATAGTAATCGTCCAGGTTTCGATACCGATCGTGGTGGTCCGGTGTAAGATTGAGTATCCCGGCACACATCGGGTGGAAAGTGTCGGCTGTCTCCAACTGGAAACTGCTGATTTCTATGACATAATAACCTTTCGGGCCAAGCTCTCCCGCGACGGAGCTGAAGGGGATCCCGACGTTTCCCGCCACAATCACGTCCTTACCGGCCCCCTTGAGTATCGCTCCGATCATCGAGACCGTGGTTGATTTTCCGTTCGTACCGGTGACACCTATGACAGGAGCCGAAACATAGCTGTATGCCAGTTCCAGCTCGCTGATCACTTTGACTCCAGCTTCTCTCGCTTCCCTGACTATCGAATGTTCGACGGGAACTCCCGGGCTGATCACCATTCTCGACACTCCATCGAGGACCGAAAGATCGAGTTCGCCCTTTCTCAGATCGATTCCAGCAAGATCTTCGGGCAAAGAAATTTCCCGATTCTCATCCGCAGCCCGGACTTTTTCACCTTCACTGCCAAGAAGCCTCAGCGCCGCGAGGCCGCTTCTTGCCAGGCCCAGAACCAGAGTGATCTCATTTCCCTTGTCAGTCATTCTTCCTTGCCCCTGCCGATCACCGGCAACTCGGATCATCTAAGTTTCAGCGTACTCATCCCCAATAACAGGAAGAGCGCCGCGACTATCCAGAAGCGCACCACTATCTGGCTCTCGCTCCATCCTTTCAATTCGAAGTGGTGATGAATCGGAGCCATCCTGAAGACTCTCTTTCCCGTTAGTCGGAAGGAAGTCACCTGGATCATCACGGAAACGATCTCCGCGACGAATACACCACCTATCACAATCAGGAGAAGCTCGCTCTTCAAAAGAACGGCAACCGTCCCGAGGGCTCCTCCCAACGCAAGCGAACCGGTATCGCCCATAAAGATCTGGGCCGGGTGAGTATTGAACCACAGGAACCCGAGAGAGGCACCGACTACAGACATGCAGTAGATGGCCAGTTCTCCGGCTCCCTCCTGGTAGAAGATGTTCAGGTACTCGGAAAAGACTCTGTTCCCGCTCAGGTAGGCGAGCAGCGCAAAGGCCAGAAAACAGAATGCGGCGACACCGGTCGCAAGTCCGTCAAGTCCATCGGTGATGTTGACCGCGTTGGACGTTCCAGTGATCACGAACATCACCAGTGGGATGTAGAAATATCCCCAATCTATGTAGAGGTCCTTGAAAAAAGGAACCGCTGTCCTTGTCATTCCTTCCGCGACGAGTGGATTGGTGTAGAGATAGATACCGAGAATAGCTCCGAACAGAAACTGCCCAAGCAATTTGTACCGGCCTATAAGTCCTTTGTCCCTTTTCTTGATTACGCTGAGATAGTCGTCGACAAATCCTATCAACCCGGTCCAGATCGTCACTACGATCGCTACCTGGATATATGGATTCCGGAGATTCGCCCAGAAAAGAGTTGGAATAACTATAGCCCCTATAAGCAGGACCCCACCCATCGTCGGTGTCCCGGCCTTATCATTGTGCCTGTCGGGAACTTCCTTCCTGATTCTCTGTCCTATCTGGAACTTCTCGAGCCACCTGATCATTTTCGGACCGAAGATGAAGCAGATAAGCAGGGCCGTCACAGTTGCGTAGGCTGCCCTGAACGTGATGTATCTGAAAACGTTAAACGCGAAAAAGTATTCCTTCAAAGGATACAGGAGATGGTAAAGCATCAGTCCACTCTCCTTTTCTCTGAATCACGAAGACGTTCAAGTTCCTCAATTACTTTTTCCATATGCATTCCCCTTGAACCCTTTATGAGAACAGCATCCCTTTCGCCCAGCATCGAATCGAGATACAAAGCCAGTTTCTCCAATTCCAGGAAGTGGCTTATCGATTCGGGGGCTTTTCTCTGAACGGCTGCCTCCCTGTTCAGGGATACCGTGTCATTTCCAAGAGTCAGAAGTCCGTTTACGCCGGCTTTCCCACAATACTTGCCAGCCTCCGAGTGCAGCTCTTTGCTGGTTTCACCCAGTTCCAGCATGTCGCCAAGCACGAGCCATCTCTTCCCCTCGACCTCCATCTCCATGAAAGAATCGATGGCCGATCTCAGGGAAGTCGGGTTCGAATTATATGAATCGTCGATTACCGTCAACCCCGCTATATCGAAGATCACACCACGTCCCTTGACCGGCCCGGAATCGGCTATCGCTGGTACCGCGTCGTCAGGGCCGATCCCAAAAACGGATGTTGCGGCGACCGCAGCCGTGGCGTTCAGGACATTGTGCTTTCCATGTCTTCTTGTCTCCATCGTGGTCCCGGTCAGTGAAAAGAAATACCCCGACCCTTCCCTGCTGGTCAGATCTTTTATCGCGAACTCCGCACTCTCCGAAAATCCGAAGGAGATTATCTCAGCTTTAGTCCTGCTCGAAAGGTATTCAAAGAATTCGTCATCAGCGGGCAGTACAACTGTGCTTCCACCATTCATCTTCGCTATGAGTTCTGACTTTGCTCTGGCCACACCCTTCAGGTTCCCGAAAAACTCCAGATGAGAGGGGCCGATATTCGTAATCACACCGACATCCGGTCTGGCGATCCCGGCGAGCATCGCAATCTCGCCTTTGCCGCTTGCACCCATCTCTACCACGAGCACTTCGGTATCTTCAGGCATGGAAAGGATGGTGAGCGGAAGACCTATATGATTGTTAAAGTTGCCTTCCGTCGCGTGTACTCTGAATCGACCCGAAAGGATCGATTTAGCGATCTCCTTCGTCCCAGTCTTGCCGGTGCTCCCTGTTATCGCCAGTACCTTCGGGGCCACTCTGTCTCTCCATCTGGAAGCAAGCTGATGCAGAGCCTTCAGCGTGTCATCGACATCAAAGATGAGAATCCCTTTTTCCCGTATGTCCTCGACTAGATCTTTCGATTCCATCATCCAGCTTCGCTCGACGAGCACAGCTGAAGCTCCACCATCGACTGCGATGCCGACAAAATCGTGCCCGTCCAGATTCTCGCCCTTCAAAGCTATATATATCTTGCCGCCACAGTCGGTACGAGTATCGATCGTGATCCCCGTTGCTTCTCCATCAAAAGACACGGTCCTCTTGTACCCCGTCTTCCTCAGTTTTTCAGCTATCCATTCGAACTCAATCCTGATATCCGACCTCCAGGCCACGCAGGACTCTGCCCGCTTCCTCTATGTCACTGAAATGAATCCTGTCCGCACCGATCACCTGATAGTCTTCGTGGCCCTTACCTGCCAAAGCCACCAGATCGCCTTTGCCTGCCCCCCTGATCGCCAGAGCGATCGCTTCACGCCTGTCAGCTATCCTCGTTACGCTGGCATGCCCCTCCCCGATTCCTTCCATCACTTCATCTATGATCGCTTCAGGGTCTTCCGACCGGGGATTGTCACTTGTCACGTACACTCGATCACTGATCTCTGCCGCGATCTTTCCCATTATCGGCCGTTTCCCACGGTCCCTGTCTCCTCCACACCCGAATACCGATATCAGGTTCGTTGGGCCAAGATCCCTGCAAAAACTGAGCAGGCTTTCCAGAGCATCGGGAGTGTGTGCATAATCGACCACGACCACAGGGCCATCATTCATCCGAATAACCTGAAATCTTCCAGGAATTATAGTTACCGACTCCAGCCCTGACTTGATATCTTCCAGAGAAACACCAATTGCGCTAGCTGCCGCTGCTGCTGCCAGTGCGTTGTATATTGAAAATCCGCCCAGCAGCTTCAGCTCTATATCGATACTCTCACCAGATGTGACCAGAATGAACCCGCTTCCATTCAGATCGGCCCTGACAGATTCAGCTTTGATCTCAGCGCCACTGCCCAAGCCGAAAGATATCTTTTTTCCACCGTATTGATCAGCCACTTTTCGTACATTGCAGTCATCGAGATTGTAGACCAGGACACCATTTTTCTTTATCCTGCCGGAAGCATTCAAAGAATCGACGAAGATCCGTTTTGCATCGATATACTCCTCGAATGTACCGTGATAATCCAGGTGGTCCCTGGTTATATTCGTAAAGACACCTACATCGAATTCCAGTCCTTTTGTCCTTCCCTGGACCGCGGCATGAGAACTCACTTCCATGACTGTCGAACAACATCCGCTGTCGCGGAATCCCGCGAGCATCTGGATCAGACTTGAAGATCCAGGCGTGGTCTGGTCCGCAGGACTGATATCTTTTCCTATACCATTTCCGACCGTCCCGATAATGCCAGTCTTTCCCATCGCAACCTCGAAGATAGACTGCACAAGAAATGCCGTGGAGGTCTTGCCGTTCGTCCCTGTGATACCAGCCATCACCATCCGAATATCAGGCTCTTCATAGAATCTTCTGGACATGACAGATTCCGCTGCCTTGCTGTCTTCTACAACGATGACAGGGATCTTCGCCTCTATATCGTTTTCGACGATTGCTGCGACAGCGCCATTCTGGATCGCCTGACTGATATATTCGTGCCCGTCTCTCACATGACCACTTACCGCGATGAACAGGTACCCCGGTCTGACCTGTCTTGAGTCGACAGTTATTCCCAGAATATCGATTTCAGGGATCTCCGAGATATTCAACCCGATTATTCCATCTGTCAGTCGTCCCAGCTTCAATTTCTTCTCCTGCTGATATCTATGCTCCGTCCGCCCTGTCGGAGACCAGGGTTCGAGACATAACTTCGAGTCATACTTTCGGGGCTGCAGTGCAGAATCACTTGGTCTCCGGTCCTTGCTAATACCCCGGCCCCCGGAGTCTGTCTCCTCACACTTCCATATCCCTTGATAGATGACTTCAGCCCGCATTCGATCAACATTCTCCGGGCCTTTCTCATCGAAAGCCCCTTAAGGTCGGGAACTGCTACTTTCTTTTTCTTATCGACGCCAGATGGCCTGAAAGCTACAGCTATACCCGCATTCGGTTCGACCCGCGTCCCGGGTCCCGGGATCTGTGAAAATATCTCTCCTGCAGAAGAACTATAATCCAGATTGAAGCCCAGTCTTCTGGCTGCTGTTTCCGCCTCATCGACCGTCATCCTCAAAAGATTCGGAACTTCAATTCTTTTTTCGTCATCACTGCCTATCGCCACCGTACTCCTCGACCTGTCGAGGAATATGTCTGTCGACATGTTTATTCCCTCTATTATCTTCCGGAAGGCGATTCCGGCCGATGTTCCACCGTAATGATACTTGTAGTCGGGTTCATCCAGGATCACCAGGCAAACGAGTCTGGGATCGCCTGCCGGGGCAAATCCCGCGAAGCTCGATACATACTTCCCGTCTATATATCGGTATCCATCTGATTTCTGGGCCGTTCCGGTCTTACCGGCTATCTCGATCCCGCTGACCGCGCTCTTCGTCCCGGTGCCTTCCCTGACTACTCCCCGACAAAAATCGACCATCGTCTCGGCCGTCTCGGGGGAAAACACCCGTCTCACTTTGATAACAGGAAATCTCTCCACTGTCCTTCCATCCTGATCCCTTACTTCCAGCGCCACCCTGGGAGCGATGAGAGTCCCACCATTCGCAAGCGCGCAATATGCCATTACCAGCTGTAGCCCTGTTACTCCGATCTCCTGACCGATCGATATGCTTGCCAGTGACCTGCCTGACCACTCGTCTGTTTCACGAAGCCTGCCCTTCGACTCTGCGGGAGTATTGATCCCTGTCCTGCCACCGAACCCCATGTTCAATATAAAACTGTAGAAATCCCTCTTATCCGTGTCGCCCATAGCCTTGATAGTGCAGATATTGCTTGAGAAGACAAAAGACTCCTTGAAGGTCAGCCATTCATACGGATGATCGTCCCGGAAAGTACCGAAATCGAATTTTGCTTTGCCGTTCTCACCATAGAAGACATCGTAAGGATCGACTTTTCCCTTTTCCAGAAGGAAGGCGTCGGTGACAAGTTTAAAAGTCGAACCCGGCTCGAAGATACAACTGGTGCTGTAAAGTGTTCCCGGATTCTTCCAGTCGATCGATCCGCGATCCTTTCCCGAGGCCTTTTCCGAAAACGCGATAATGTCTCCTGTCCAGGGATCCACGACTATCGCTGCTCCACCAGCGGCACCGTATCTGTTGACTGCCTGTTCAAGTTCAAAATCGACTATCGATTGTATTCCGGAATCTATCGTCAGATATATGTCTAGGCCATTTACAGGTTTCTTCCCGGGGGCGTTTACAGGCCTGTACGATTTGTCCCGTGCGCTCCTGTTTATCATGAACCAGCCCGCTGAGCCCTGGAGATATTGCTGTAGCGACAGTTCCAGTCCACCGTTACCCTTACCCTTATGATCCACTGATCCGATAAACCCGGGAGTCATGGCCCCCAGGGGATTCAGCCTGTCAGGAGAAGCATCCAGCTTCACACCTGACAATAGAGAGATTCTCAGATGCTGCTCGACGCTGAGATTTACCCCCTTCACGACCTGGACATACAGATCTTTCTTTTTCAATAACCGCCTCAGATGCCTCTGGTTCTGGCCTGACACTTCGGCTAACGCTTTCAACGCATCGTCAGTTTTTGAAAAGTCTCTTGGGGTAATACCGATATTGTACGAATTATGAGATACAGCAACAGGATATCCGTTCCTGTCGAAGATCGATCCTCTCCTGGCTGGCCAGTCAACCTTCTTTTTCTGCTGTTTTCTGGCCATTTCACTGTAAGTATCATGACGGATTATCTGGACCTGGATGATTCTGAAGACAAGAACGCAGACAATTATAGCAGCAACAATCGAGACAAGGCGAATACGCCATTCAGAATACCTGTTCGGCATCAATTCTCCGGTCCGTCAGGCGGTAGTAGTTTCACGCCTTCGTTAAGCTGTATCTGTGCCCATCCTGCCGATTCTTTCTTGAAAAGTTTTCGGCTGTTATAAAAAGCTACTCTCTTGACCTCTTCGCTGGATCCGGCCCTCAGTCCGAGCTCCTTAACGAGCGGGATGATCCTCTCAGGTGAACTGAGGCGATCGTGTTCTGCTGTCAGGAATATCCTTTCCTCAGTGAGCTTCTGCTTGAGCCGGACTTCATCGTTCAGTTCCCCTGACAGGGTCTGAAAATGTACGTGAAGCGATATGTAGAGAAGGACAAGGCTCGAGAAAAACCCGACGATCAGAAGAAAATTCAATGGGCTGATCCTGCCTTCAAGGGCTCTCCTGATAACCAGCGTTACGGCGTCAAGATAATCAGTGTGTGTCTTCATACAGCCAACCTCTCTGCTACCCGAAGTCTGGCGCTCCGGGATCTTGGATTACTCTCTATCTCTTCCAGGGACGGCTTACCTGCACGCCGCATCAGTAATTTAAGAGTTGGTACCCTTCCACAATTGCATTGCGGGAAGTCCGGCGGGCATATACATCCCTTTTCTTCCTGCCGGAAATAATTCTTGACGATCCGGTCTTCAAGCGAATGATAACTGAGGACCGCCAGGCGGCCACCGGGCGTCAGTAGCGCGACCGCCTGGGGTAAGAAGGCTCTCAAGTTCTCAAGTTCATCGTTCGCCCATATTCTGAATGCTTGAAAGACGCGGGAAAGTGATCCGATCAGGCCTCGGGATGAGAGGGCCTTCTCTACAATGAAACGAAGCTGGGATGTGCTTACTATCTCCTCATTCTCCCGCGTCTTTACAATCCACCTTGCTATTCTTCTGCTTTTCTTTTCCTCTCCGAATCTCCATATGATATCTGCGATCTCCTTCTCATCTCCATCTGCCAGAAGTGATCTGACCGATCTGCCTCCGGCTCCCATCGACATGCCAAGAGGCCCATCTTCCATATAGCTGAATCCTCGTTCACTGTCGGAGATCTGAAACGACGACATTCCGAGATCCACCAGGATCCCGTTGAATTTTCCTCCCCCAAGATGGGTATTGATATCTCTGAAATTGCCGCATATGTAAGTGACACTTTCACCGTATCCAGCCAGTCTTTCGCGTGCCATATTTATCGCGTTTTCGTCCAGATCTATCCCGATGACTCTGGCCTTCGGGCCCGCTGCTTTGAGAAAATTCTCAGTATGTCCACCAAGGCCCAGGGTAGCGTCCACGTATACACCTTCTGGATCAGTTATAAGATAACCGGTCACTTCTTCTACCATCACAGGCAGATGCTGCACTATCATTACTCCGTATTATCAGAATCCGGCGATCGCGACGGCAGCTGGAGAGCCCACCTTGCCGCGTTCTGTCATCAGGAAGAACAGGGCTTTTCTCCAGTCAGGAAAAATCGGTATGACATTCTTGCGGTGAACAAAAGCGAAGATATCCAGGAGATAATCACTCAGACCACTCAGGACGACTCCGGATCTTTCCGAGAACCATTTCTCGAAAAGTTCGAAGACATGATAGTCGACATGATCGACTCCCTGAAAATCGAGGATAAACGAACCTCGGAACGCACCTGATTCACGACCTATGAACTGAAGCAACATAAATGCTTCATCTTCCCGGACGTTTCCTGTGATCCTGAAGACCGCGATTCCCTCGACATCTGTCCTGTAGATCCTCATGTCCCTTTCCTAGATCTCGAACTCACCCTCAAGATATGCTTCGTCACCTTCGATACTTGCCTTCTCGAACTCTTCGGGTGCCCAGATCTCAATGTAATTGAGCACGCCGACGACAACCACTTTCCCTGGACTGTCGATAGCCTCGAGGAAATTCGAAGGGATAGCGATTCTTCCCGATTTGTCAAGATTGATGGTCCTCGACTTCCTGCTGTAGAACCGGATGTATTTTCTTTTCTCCGGTCCCGGGGGAAGTGAATGAAGCTTTTTGACTACTTCCTCGTCCCATTCGTTCAGAGGGTAGAGATTGAGGCATTTATCCTTGCCCATGGTGATGACCCACAAGCCGCCACCAGCCTCAGGCACGAGATGCCTGAACTTGGCAGGAACCATCAATCTTCCCTTTGAATCAAGTGCGCAGTCAAAATCGCCCAGAAAATTCTGCATCGCTGTTTTCGTTCCTCGCTCTTACCTGTTACCTGTCGTCCTCTTGAATGGCAGGCTACAATTTATCGCCATTCCGGACTCACTTTCTACCATTGAGCCCCACTTTACCCCACTTTCTCCCACCATGTCAAGAGAAAACATCCTTTCAACACAATTTTATTTTGCGTTTATCTTGTTGTTATATAATGAGTTATGATTTGGTGAGAAAAAAGAATGAAAATAATTGTCCCCGCGGACGATTACCCACTTCCCCCCACTCTCTTTTTCGCTACGACAACGAGAGTGGATCCAAGTTCTCTGATCAAGGGGATCTTCTCGAAAAGAGTCTCGGCAGCCAGGCAGAGGGGAAACAGTAGATCGGGCACTGATTTCCAGATGAAAATAATCTTTTTAGCCACCACCATTTCAAAGCCCTCGGACTCGAGCATTCCTGCGATCTCCTTCAAGGGCGCCGGCCTGTGGTAACTGTAGGGATGGTATTGTTCCCGTGATACGTCACCAACGGGGTAACACATAACGGGCAACAGCCGTTTCAAAAAAGGCAATCCGACGACAATACGCTTCGCCGATTCGACCAGACTGAAGTAGTTAGGTGTAGACAGGATGAAAGTACCTCCTGGAGCGAGGATCCTCCCTACTTCCCTGACGGCTTGTCTCCGGTCCGGATAAAACACGTGCTCGAAAGTCTCGACAGCAGTTACCGCATCGAACTGTTTGCTTATAAAGGGAAGCGAGCTCATGTCGGCTCCAAGGAGATCGATCTCGTGACCATTCGAATTCGCTATCATCGATGCCGCCAGAAAATCGTTCTGCACTATGTCCACCCCAACCGGCATATACCCTCTCGACCTCAGAAGGAACAGGTTGTACCCCCAGCCACACCCCACATCAAGGGCCCTTCCCCCCGATGCGGCGGGAAGCATCCCCGTTACAGTCTGAAATCTCCTTCTACTTAGATATCTCTTCGCTTTCGCCCCAAGAAACCAGTTACGCAGAAGGCTGGGCATCCTGTCCTCAGGAATATTATCGGGGATAAGTGGTTCGGGAAGATTCACCGCCCAGCCTCCTCGTCATCCATATTTTCTATGCGGTAGAGCACGTAAGTGACAGGGGTTTGCATCCGTATCCCGAGATTTCCTACACTGCCGCTCATAACAGGAGTAAAAAGATGTCCCCTTATGACTTTCCCGGAGAATCTCATCGGCTCGACACTACGGTCCATGAGATAATCAGCTCCCAGGTCCAGATACAGGCCTTCGTCTATTATCCTTTGGACATCGATATCAGCTCTCATCCTGTTTATCTCTGGAGATACAAGACCTCCAAGATCAAGGATCCTTCTACCCGAATAGTATCCCACAGCCCCTATATCCGGCGCGGCTATGACATCTCCCTCGCTGGAATTCTCCGCCAGGTAGACGCCGATCCCGGTGATCACTGTCTTAAGCCCCGTTGAAAATTCTCTGGTGGGACGGACGACGACGAAAGAATAGAAAAGTATGTTCTGCGCCAGGATGATCGCAGTCAGGATGATCGCCGCACTCCTCGCGCGGCCCCGACTCATCACACCTCCCGCGACAAATCTGTAAAAACAAATCATGCCGAGGGCGACTGCCGCCGGCGAGACCGGCAGCATGTATCGCGAGAGTACATGAAAATCCATTATCACGTAGACTGCAGGCAGAGCAAAGATCCATGCAAGAGTGAGAAATACTGCTGGTTCCATAGTCCTGGAAGAGGGGGCTAACAGATCACGCCGACCGGATATCCAGGCTATCATCGACACGACTATGATCACC
>JAHOYU010000139.1 GCA_019038625.1 Candidatus Latescibacterota bacterium
CTCGTCCCTCTCGTGATCATTATCGGCAACATGTCGGGAATAGATCCCCGGGCGCTGGCAATGCTCGTCGCCGTCTGCGCCGCGAACAGTTTCATCCTTCCCACCCACCAGGTAAACGCACTGGTCATGACGCCTGGGAGATATCGAAACAGGGACTACATTAAAGCTGGTAGCATAATGACACTGCTCTTTCTTCTGATTGCCGTGCCATTGATATATTTCATCTTTTAACTTCAACCCTGTTCTCAGGGAGGCTCTGATGCTGTTAAAACATTTTTTCATTGAAAAAATCGCACACAGTTCATACCTTCTCGCTGGATCGAGATCCTGCGCGATCATCGATCCGAGAAGAGATATAGATATTTATATCGAGGCAGCAGATGCTCACGGAGTAGAGATAACCCATATCCTTGAGACCCATCTTCACGCCGATTTCATCTCCGGCCATATGGACCTGGCAGCACAGACCGGGGCGAAGATCTACGTTCCGAAAAGTGGAAAATGCGCATTCGATCACGTCGCTGTCTCTGATGGCGATACCTTCGAGATCGACGATATCCTGATCAAGGTACTTGAAACACCAGGACATACACCTGAGCACCTCAGTTATGTCGTGATCGACAGGACAAGAGGTGATGAGCCGGCTGGAGTCTTCTGTGGAGACACGATGTTTGTGGGAGATGTGGGGCGTCCGGACCTCTTCCCCGACATGGCGACAGAACTTGCCGGCAAACTCTACGACAGCCTTCACGATAAACTGCTGAAGCTTCCCGATTTTTGCGAAGTATGGCCCTGTCACGGAGCCGGTTCACTGTGCGGGCGGGCGATGGGAGCCAAATGGCGGAGTACCATCGGATACGAAAGACGGTACAATTCCGCGCTGCAGATAATTGAAAAAGTTGATTTTATTGAATCGCTTACGACTGACATGCCCCCCGCCCCCGATCATTTCAGCCTGTGCAGTGACATCAATCGACAGGGGCCGGCAAGGATAGGGGATCTTCCATCCCTTTCAAGGATGAGCCCGGCTGGATTCAGGAAGGCGATGGCCGATGACGATGTCATTGTCCTCGACGTCAGAAGTTACGAAGGGTTCGGAAGCCATCACATCCCGGGAGCGTGGCACATTGACTACAACGGCAATTTCCCCACCTTCGCAGGATGGACCCTGCCCCCTGACAAAAAAATACTCCTTGTCGCCTCGACTGTGGAGGAAGCTCACAACGCCAACGTATGGGCCAGGCGTGTCGGGGTGGACCGGATATTCGGACATCTCGAGAAAAGCATGTTCGGGTGGGCGACGAGCGGGTTCAAGACTACAAGTGTCCGGCAGATATCGGCCGAGGATCTTCATAATTATGCCTGCGGTTCAGAGGAGATCGTCCTGCTCGATGTACGCTCCCCGATCGAATTCGCCGACAACCATATAGGCGGGGCGATAAACATCCCCACACCCGAACTTCGGACCAGGTTCGATGAGCTGGACCCATCAAAAAAAACCATTCTGATCTGCTCGACAGGTCACCGCTCGAGCCTTGGCACTAGCATCCTTAAGATGCACGGATTCGAAGACCTCCTTAATGTCGCTGGAGGCATGAAAGGATACAGCGCTGCGGGCCACACCAGGGTATGCAGGGTCTGCGCTAATCCGCACGGATCGCGTTATTACGAAAACTACGTGCCCGTTCAGGACAAGAAAGATCAGCCGGAATAGTATCGACCATATGATTCAGTCATCGGGCAGACTTTGGGTACAGACATGATATGCGTAATTGACTGGTAGCTACAAATCGACCGGAGGTGCGATATGGATTGGATCTTTGAAGCCAGGTGGTCGCCGTACGCGGCAGGCATCGGGATCGGTGTCTTAAGCTGGTTTACATTCCTCCTTTCGAACAAGCCGATCGGCTGCTCGACGGCTTTCGCCAGAACAAGTGGCATGTTCGTCAGGATCTTCAGAGGAAAAAAAATCGACGAGATGCCCTATTACAAACAATTCTCTCCTTCGATCGATTGGGAATGGATGCTCGTGCTGGGAGTAGTCCTGGGAGGCTTCATCTCCGCCAGGATCTCTGGTGACTTTTCTATCCAGGTCGTCCCGGCCATGTGGGCCGCTTCTTTTGGAAGCGCCCCCTTCCCTCGCATTCTGACTGCTCTGGCAGGAGGGATCTTTCTCGGGTTCGGCGCCAGGTGGTCCGGCGGCTGCACCAGCGGCCACGGTATCAGCGGCACACTCCAGCTCGCAATAAGCAGTTGGATAGCCGCTGTCTGCTTTTTCATCGGTGGGATCGCAAGCGCTTTCATCATTTTCAAGGTCATAGGCTGAAGGAGGTGTCCCGGATGTTAAATGTAATCCATACAAAAAAAGGTCTGCAACTCTTTCTCGGATTCCTTTTTGGGATCCTCTTTGGAATCTTTCTGCACAAAGGCGGAGCTACGAAATACGACGTCATCGTCGGACAGCTTCTTCTTATAGATTTTACAGTCGTCAAGATCATGCTCTCGGCAGTGATCACCGGGATGATCGGTATATTCGCGATGAAGTCTTTCGGGTGGGTGGAACTTCATCCGAAACCCGGCTCATGGGGATCCAGTGCAATTGGAGGACTCATTTTCGGGATAGGATTCGCGACTCTCGGCTACTGTCCGGGAACAATAGCGGGCGCAGTAGGCAACGGATATATTGACGCCGCGACAGGAGGAATTGTTGGAATCCTGATCGGCGCGGGGCTGTTCGCAGCGATTTATCCACGTCTGATGAATGGTATTCTCCGGAAAGGCGATTTTGGCGATATCACGATTCCGAAACTGATCAAGGTTCCTGAGTGTATCATCGTCCCGATAGTCGCGACCTTTCTTGTGTTCATATTGCTCGCCCTGGAGTCGAAGGGGATGTGACGACCCTGTGTACAGCATGGTTATTTGCCTGGTTCATCAGACATATTGATTATCGATGTTCCAGGACCTATATTGCTTTTTCCTGCCGGGATAATCTTGACACTATCCCTGCATTGGTGCAGGATTAGCCGTCCGAGTGGGTTTCGTATTGAGACCCACCGAAGCAATGGAGGAAAGATTGGATTTCAGGACCATGTTCGAGCCAAAGACGATGGCCATCATCGGAGTATCTCTCCATAATGACCGTCATCCGGCCAACGTCATATATAACAAGAATAGGTTTCGTTATCCCGTGAAGGTCTATGCCGTCAACCCTCAGGGTGGTGAATATTACAAGGAAAAAGTCTACAAGAATATCGGAGATATCCCGGAGAAGATAGATCTCGCGATAATTGCTGTCCGCGCGGAACATGTGCCCGGAGTCCTGGAAGAGTGTGTTGAATCCTGGGTGGGAGGAGTAGTAGTGATCTCCGGAGGATTCTCAGAGACCGGACGGCACGATATGAGAGATGAGTTGATCCGGGTAGCGAACGAGGCGGATTTCCCGATCATCGGACCCAACTGTCTCGGCATCTATTCGCCAAGCCATGTCGACTCATTCTTTCTTCCCAGCGAACGCATGGTGAGGCCCGGACAGGGCAACGTCGCTATAGTGAGTCAGAGCGGGGGCATCCTCGTCGACCAGATGGTCAAATACGCCGAACAGGGAATCGGCCTTTCCAGAGCAGTCAGCATAGGCAACAAGGCTGTCGTCACTGAGCTGGACCTTCTGAAATATCTTGCCCGTGACGACCAGACAGACGTCATAGCTTTTTATATGGAGGGTTTCGGAGAGGGCCAGGGGCGCGAGTTCGTAAATGCCGCAAGTCGATCTCCCAAGCCAGTCATCGTCATGAAAGCTGGCAAGAGCGAAGCAGGAAGCAGGGCTGTATCGAGCCACACGGCTTCCATCGCCGGCGACTACAGAGTCTTTTCTTCGATCATGAAACAACATGGCATAGTCGAAGCTTACGACGAATACGAGATGCTCAACTTTTCCGAAGCTTTGAGTTGTTACTCCAAACCGATCAAAGGCAGGGTCGGCATCGTCACCGCCAGCGGTGGCCACGGCGTTGTGGCGGTCGACAGATGTAACAAGTCCGACCTGGAAGTACCACTACTCCCTGATGACAGGCAGGAAATAATACGCGAAAAACTTTCCAACAGCATAAAGACGATAGCATCGATCGACAATCCAATCGATTTGACAGGAAGCGCTCAGGATGACGATTTCGTAGTGGCCGCGCGTCAACTCAGTCTCATTGACGACATCGATTGTGTCCTGATCCTGCTTCTCCCCTACATTCCAGAGGTCACATCCGATGTAGGAGCCCGCCTCAGCCAGTTATATCAGGAAACAAAGAAACCGATCGTCGCCTATGTCCCCCATGTGGAGAAATACATGATGATCATCGAGGGGTTTCAGCTCAACAACGTTCCAGTAGCAGATTCAATAGAGGGCGCCATAATGATGGTCGAAGCTATGAAGAGGTGTGGACAATGCTGACAGACGAAATGAAAGCCATCCTTGAAAAATCCAAAGGTACGGGATGGGTCCTTGAGCCTGATGCCATGAAAATACTGAGCATCGCAGGGCTGGATGTCCCCGAATATATCCACGCGACCTCGGTCGGGGAAGCGGAAACTTTCGCGTCGAAGGCAGGTTATCCCCTGGTAGCCAAGGTAGTCTCTCCCGATATCCTCCACAAGTCCGATGTCGGTGGTGTTGTAGTCGGCATCTCCAGTGACAAACAACTCAGGGAAACCTACAAGGGGTTCAGAGAGATGAAGGGATTTGCCGGGGCTGTTATCGAAGAAATGCTCAGCGGTGTCGAACTGATCGTAGGAGCAAAAATCGACTCACAGTTCGGCCCGGTGATCGTCGTTGGTATCGGCGGGGTCGGAGTGGAGATCTACAAGGATACCGCCATCAGAATGGCTCCGATCAAGAAAGAACATGTACCGTCGATGGTCGCGGATATCAAGGCCCGGAAACTGCTGGAAGGGTTTCGTGGATCAGAACCGGTAGACATGGAACGTCTGTCTTCGATGGTAGTCGCGTTCTCGAAGCTGGTAATGGATCTCGCACCGTTTGTCGAATCGATCGACTTGAACCCGGTCATGTGTTCGGGCAGCCGTTGCGTGATCGCCGATGCCAGGATGATCCTGAACAACGCGCAGGGATAAATCCCGATGAATACATGGAATCAAGAATGAAGAACAGACAATTCCTCTTCATAGGCCCCCTCCCACCCCCGATCGGCGGTGAGACAGTTTCAACAGCGAAACTTATCGGCAGCAGGTATTGGGACGATGCAAATGTGAATCTCACTACGGTCAACCTGTACAGAGGTGTCAGGATCAAGCTTCAGGGCGAAAAGATCTATGCCAGAGATCTTTTAAGAGCCGTGAGAGTATTCACCCAATTCATATTCAATCTGCCGGGGAAGGAAAAAGTACTCCTGTGGATCACGAGGCGTTCGCTCTGTTCATTGGGACTGGCTATCATAATCGTATCTCGCATGTTCGGAAAACCGGTTGTCGTTAAAGTTTTCGGGAGCTATCTCGTCGAACAGATACTGGAATATGGACCAGGATACAGGCGTTTTATCCTTTCGGTACTATCCAGGGCCGAAAAGATCCTCCCACAGACAAGAGCTATCGCCGATGGTCTCATCGGAGACCTTGGACTCAACGAATCACTTGTCGAGTGTTTTCCGAATTTCCTTCTCGACAGATCCCTCGTCGGCAGGCGGGAATCTGTCAGTTTCAAGGGAAGATGCGTTTTTGTGGGCCACATGAAAGAAGAAAAAGGAATATTCGATATCATTGAGGCTTTAGGATCGAAAAATCACGCGGGCTGCGATTTCTACGGCGAATTGATACCGAAGTACAAAGACCGGTTCCTCAAGGAGATCGAAAAACATGACAACCTCAAGTATTGCGGGGTTATCGACCCTTCCTCTGTCATAGACGAGATAAAGAATTTCGATATCCTCCTTTTCCCCACCAGGTATATCGGCGAAGGATTCCCCGCCGTGATCCTTGAGTCTTTCGCGGCCGGCGTTCCAATCATCACTACCAGGTGGAAATCAATCCCC
>JAHOYU010000140.1 GCA_019038625.1 Candidatus Latescibacterota bacterium
TGGTAGAAGCCAAAAACTCTACTTTAGAAACCTCCACTTGACGGGGAAGCTTACGCATACATGAACCTTTGGACCGACAAAGGGGACTCGTCGTGGGCCGAAGTTCACCCCATACGGTCTTCTATCGGCCGAAGCAAGCTCATCGGAATGTACATAGATAAGTATGGCAAACCACCAAGCGCTCAAGGGCTCAAAGAAGGTATCGATGCACTGGAGGCACAAGCTCGGCACACAGTAGTTCCTGTTGGGCTTCGGACGATGCCATTCGGAAAGGGGTTTGCCCTTGATCTCTGTGAAGAGCAGTGGAGGCGGGCAATTATTTCGCCGGGCGAATGGAAAATATCCCAAGACCACCTACCTCAATTTCGCCGGGGAGCTGGCGCCCAATCACTGCCGATGCCTGTTGAAGGGGGCAGTATTGAGAAGCTACGCCGCTACGTGAATATTTGCTGCGACGAGGATTGGATTCTGCTTTTGGGCTGGCTCGTCTATGCCCTGCAACCGAACGGACCATATCCCATCCTGGTTCTTCAAGGTGAGCATGGTGCGTGTAAGTCAACAGCCGCCAGAATTTTGGTTTGCCTTGTCGATCCAAACGAGGCTTCACTAATCGCTCTTCCAAAATCTGTGCATGATTTAATGGTTGTCGCAAAATCACGACATGTCCTGGCATACGACAACGTCTCCTGCATTTCCCCGGATATTAAGGATGCTCTGTGCCGGATCGCCACTGGCAGTGGACATGCAACTAGAAAACTCTACTCAGACAACGAAACTGTTGTCTGGAGTGCCAGCAAACCGATCATTCTCAATGGAATCGACAACCTCCTAATTGCCGATGATTTGGCCGACCGCGCAATCAGCATCACACTGCCGTTCATTTCCGAAGACAAGCGCATTAGAGAGTCTGAACTAATGCAGAATTTCCAGCGCGAAAGGTTTGAGATTCTCGGAGCATTGTTGGACGCAGCAGCTCTTGCCCTTGAGGCATCACCACCTTCTCCAGGTGTTCAGTTCACGCGCATGGCTGACTTCGATCATTTCGCCGCTTCAGCTGCAGGATCCTGGGGAGTCAGCTACGAACAGTTCCATGGCACCTACCGCAACAATAGGTGTGAAGCTGTCGAGCGAGGTTTGGACACTGACCCTCTTGCCCACGCAATTTGCTCTTTCCTCGAAACATTGAGCCCTTGGCAGGGAACAAAATGCGAGCTGTTGAGCGAGTTGCGGGGCCACGCAGATACACAGGAGGCGCTCGATTCTCTCCCCACAAATGCCCGCTCACTCGGGGCCAAACTTCGAAGGGTTTCGCCAGCACTTCGAATAGTTGGCATCGAAATCTCTGAACTCGGTCGCACCAGCAATGGATATCAGGTCCGGATTGAACAGCTAGACTCTCCTGCTGATGTACGTAGTGAACGTCATGAGCATTCTACTCTGTTGAATCTCGAAGAAGAGAAGAGAAAGAGAGAGATATGAAGGATTACCACGTTCACAACATTCACAACGTTCATTATCCGGAGTTTGGGCAACGAGTTGAGGTAGTAAATGAACAACAGTCTTGATATCGGGAAAGTCCATGTCCGCCTAGTGGAAAACGGTACTGATGGATTGCTGGCTTGGGCAACGGTCGTTTTGGAAAACGCCATCAAATTGGACAACCTCGCAATCCGCAGAAGCTGCGATGGCTCACTTTATGTCACTTACCCAGCCAAACGATCCTCGAGTGGAAAAACTCACCAATACTTCCATCCAATCAACACCCAAGCCGCTGAGGCAATTCAGAATGCAATCCTGGCTCGCCTAGCCTCCCTTGCCAAGGCAGCCGCCGAACCCGAGGACAAAAAAGTCAAGTGACGCCGTCCAACGGCAGCATCAACCCCCTCAATGAGATCGCCCAGATCCTCGTCGATGGGTACCTCCGTCTCCACTCAAGGAATGAATGGAATATATCAGCGCTTCCAAACAATGCTTCGAACCCGGGCAGGAACAATGCCGAGAATAGTTCCGGCATTGTGCCCGAATTCACAATCGCCCATACGCCTGAAACCCTCTCCACAAAGAACTCACCAATTTCGCCCATAGCGCCTCTAAAAAGGGAGAATGCCGATGACTAAGGAACTCGAAATCAGCACCCTGGACATGGATAGCGACGTCCAAAGCAGGGCGCATATGAACGGGAAAATCGTCAAGTCCTATGCCCGCGAAATTGAGGAGGGCTCAAAATTCCCGCCGGCTACTGTATTCCATGATGGGAACCACTACTGGCTTGCCGATGGCTTTCACCGAGTCAAGGCACGCCAGCAACTAGGCCAACAATCTATAGAAGCCGCAATCCTGGATGGGGACAAGCGGGCAGCCATACTCTATGGCGTTGGAGCCAATGCCACCCACGGCCTTCGGAGAACCAACGCGGACAAGCGTCGGGCCGTCGAACTCCTGTTGAAAGACAAGGAGTGGGCCAATTGGTCAGATCGAGAAATTGCACGACAGTGTGCGGTCAGTAATCGGCTAGTCACCAACATGAGGACTGAGCTATCTGTGAACGGTTCACAGATGCAAGCCCCACCACCCACAATCAAGGACTGCCAAGAAAAACCTTCTCCACAAAATGCGGAATTGGACCAAACCTCAACAACTCGAATGGCTAAGCGGAACGGAAAAACCTACCCGCTGGATGTCAGCAAGATTGGGAAGAAAAGCCAAGATGCGAGGAAGCCCGCACCCCGAGTAACTACGGATTCGCCGAAAAAAGGTGATGGTCCGGACTATCTCGCTTATCAGGCAAAAGTATACCTGAAGGAAATTGACCCAAACGGCTCAGAAGGAGCCAAAAAACTCTCGGAGATTCGCGATTGGATCAACGAGCAACTCGGCGAAACATCAGTCAATAGGCCGAATTAGAATCGCCTAAAGAGCTTGCTATCCCAGGCTCTTCGAGTGAGGGATGACCGCACGAAAGTTGGCCGCCGTCCAAAGCTCCGAAAGGGTTCGAATTGATTGCCAAGGCCGAAAGCACAATGCCAAGGGTGGCATTCTACGTTCGCATCAGCACTGATGAAACGAAACAGAAATTCTCGCTTGGCGCCCAGGTAGATGCGATCGACTCGCTCTGCAAACGGAAGTTCGGGAACGACTGGGTCAGGAATCACACCTACCAGGACATGGCGAGCGGTACGCATCTCAGTCGCCCCGGACTTCAACAGATGCTCGCAGATGCCAAAGCCGGATTATTCACGCACGTCGTGTTTCTTGCCACCGACCGACTCTCCCGCAAGAGCGGCGAATTGGCCATCATCACCGATGAACTCAGACAGTGGGGAATCAAATACACTAGCGTTCGAGAAGACGTCGACAACGAGACGTTTTCCGGACGCTTGGTCTTTCAGATCCATGGTGCGGTCAACGAATACGAACATGCTGTCATTATCGATAGAATAAAGCGGGGGATGCTCAAGAAGGCCGAAATGGGCAAATGGCCTGGAGGTACTGTCCCGTTGGGATATCGATTCGATCGTGACCAGGGTCTCATCATCGAGGAGTCCGAAGCCCAGATCGTCCGAAAAGTCTTTGAGCAATACACCCGGGGCAACGAGGGATCGAGTGCTATCGCCCTCCAGCTCAACAAGAGCGGTTACCGCACACGCAAGGGCAACAAGTTTTCCCGTAAAGCGATTTTAGACATGCTTCGCAGTCCATTCTACGTCAGCCGATTCCGCTGGCAAAAAGAGGAATTCGAGAGCGACCATGAATCCATCGTCTCGGACGCGACATTCGAGGCGGCTCAGAAAATTCTCGCCAAACGGTCCAGTGAATCCACAGGCAAGCGTTGGCAGAACCAGAGTGAGCGGATTCTCACCGGTCTGATGCGATGCAGCCGCTGCAACTCGGTGATGTTCGGTGTGTCCGGAAATGCCCGAGGGAAGAAGGTCGCCTACTACGCATGTCGGAAACGGCTGGCGACAAAGGACTGTGATCAAGACTACGTCCGGGCCGACAAGATCGAAGAAAAGATCCTCAGCGATATTCAGGCCATCTTCCAAGACGAGGCCCTGCTCACTGAGGTTTGGGAGGCAGCCCAAGCGAAGCTCACGGCCACCCGACCCGGCATTGACACTGAGATCGAAGCCACCCAGAAGCAGCGGCAGAAGAGCCAGGCCGCACTTCAGCGCTATTTCACGGCCTTCGAGGCCGGGACGATGGATCCGACCACCTGCAACGAGAGGGTGGCCGAACTGACGACTCAGATTCGTCAACTTGATGAGAAGCTCCTCGACCTCAACCGGGAACGGGAGGAATTGGATCTCCCGGCCCTCCAGACCGAGTTCATCCAGGAGATCCTCACGAACCTCCATGGCGTCGTGGAAGCCGTCCCCCCGGCACAAAAAAAGCACCTTCTCCAACTGCTCGTGGAGAAGGTGCTTATAAAGGACAAATGTACGTTCTCGGTCTGGTACCGACTCCCCCAGTTCCCCGAGGGTGTTCGTACACTGTCACTTCTGGTAGCCCCTAGGGGACTCGAACCCCTGTTACCGCCGTGAGAGGGCAGCGTCCTAGGCCACTAGACGAAGGGGCCACAATATCAGCACTGGGAACCTACCAAATTCCCAGAAATGTGGCAATTTTAAACATTTCTTAACCAATTCTTAACCAATTCTTAACCAAAAAGCATGGTTGCCCGGGAAGGATTCGAACCCT
>JAHOYU010000141.1 GCA_019038625.1 Candidatus Latescibacterota bacterium
TGCCTCCGAAATTGTGTCTGGTCGGCTGCTTGCAGTTGACCAGACATGTTTCGTTGTCCAACACACAAAATATCCTGGGTGCCGCCACACTGCCCCAACCCCACTTGCCCTTTCCACAAGGATTTAACGCCTCGGTGGAGATTCAAGAAATGCGGCTTCTTCATCAGGAGCCAATTCCCACGCCGTATCCAACGGTTTACATGCCGTCACTGCAAACGATCCTTCAGTAGTCAAACCTTCAGCACCACCTACTGGCAAAAACTGCCCCAACTCGATTCCATGATCTTCATGAAGACCATCGGCGGAATGGCCAACCGTCAAATCGCCCGTGATTTACAAGTAGCTCCAGAAACGGTCAACCGACACATCTCCCGACTCGGCCGGCACTGCCTGCTCTTGCATGAAAAACTGATGGAAAATGCCCCGCCAGCAGCCGATATCGTCGTCGATGGTTTTGAGTCCTTCGAACTCAGCCAGTACTTTCCCTTTCACCATCATGTCGCAGTGGAAAAGGGAACCGATTTCTTCATCTATTTCACCGACAGTGAGTTGCGGCGTAAGGGAAGGATGGCATCGCACCAGAAGAGGCGTCGCCAGGAGCTAGAAAGATCTCTTGGCAGGCCGGATCCGAAGGCTATTGAAAAGGACATGGGTGAACTGTTGGAGGTAACGTTGAAATCAGTTCCCAGTGCCCGAATCTTCAGCGATGACCATCCGGCTTACCGGCGTCCGATTAGGGGGATGAAGTGCGACCTGGACCATCATGTCACCCCTGGCCGTGAGCATCGGGACAAGCACAACCAGTTGTGGGAGGTGAACCTTTTGGACCTGATCATTCGGCACAGCAACGCCAACCACAAGCGTGAGACGATCGCCTGGTCGAAGCGTCGGCAGCGTAGTGCCGAGCGGTTGGCGATTTTGTTGGTTTGGCGGAATTACATGAAGGGCCGTCGAGAGAAGGTTCGAGGTAGTCCGACTCCTGCGATGATGCGGGGCATGCTATCCGAGCCGTTGGATTTACAGTCGGTATTGGACCGGAGACAGTTCCGAAGTCGGCGAAGTTTGCCAGTTCGTTGGGGTGAATACTATGCTGGGAGGGTCAGGACACGAGGTTTGAGCCGAAATCGTGAGCATTCCTTGAGTTACGGGTACTAGATTTTCATGTGATTGTCAGTCGTGCGAAGATAGACACAATTTCGAAGGCACAA
>JAHOYU010000142.1 GCA_019038625.1 Candidatus Latescibacterota bacterium
TACTGAACTTCGATATTAGCATATCATCTGTCCAGTTCCAAAGGGGGACGGTATACTGTTCTCAACGAATCATGTAAAGAGATCAAGGATCTCGAAATCCGTATCCGAGATATCGAACGTAACCTCAGGGCCTTGTCTAAAGATGATCCTGTCATAGGACGACTGCGCTCCATACCCGGAATCGGCCTGCTGAGTTCCACTGCAATTGTAGCTTTCACGGGTGATATAAATCGCTTCCCCTCTGGCCGCCATTTCGCCAGCTATCTCGGCCTTACTCCCAGAGAACACTCCAGCGGCCTGCATAGACGCCTCGGACGCATCTCCAAGCGCGGAGACTCTTATATTCGGATGCTCCTGGTTCATGGTGCAAGGTCAGTTCTCTGGGCTTCAAAGAGATCAAAGAATCCTGATCGCCTTCGCTCTTGGGCCCTGGAGATCGAACGCACCAGAGGACACAACAAAGCTGCCGTTGCTCTGGCTAACAAGCTCGCTCGTATTATATGGGCTGTATGGATCAATGACTCTCGCTTCAATTCTGTAAGGGAGGTCGGATGAATTAACCCACCTTTGATTGCTTGGAGATATGAATAAGATGGCGTACCGGTCTGAACCGGCGCGAGGTGAAGCCGATAACTATCGTGGCCCTTGAGGTCGTGCAATTGATTGGCTCCTCGTGCGCGCGTTCCATCATGGCCCGGAGATCTCTGCATCTCCACTCACAGAGGCCGAAGATACGACTGCAATCAGACCACCTTCACCATCTAAGAATAATAACTCTTGCCAGGAGGAGTCCAGATACGATAGTTAGGCATTTGCTATTCTTTCATAAGTATACATCGGTAAATCAAAGATGCATTTACATTTTAATATTCACGAATTGAGTTAATAACACTAGCCTCTTTATATTTGATAGTGCGGTCAACAAAAAACATTTGCCACGCAACACTTTTCTCTAGAGTATTTTTAACAATTGCATTCGATGCATATTGAATTGATGTGCTTGCTATACTTGGAACAATAAAGTCTAAAACAATACCAGATACGCTAATCCATTTTGAAAATGTTTCTAGTCTATTCTTCATTGCAACAATATCTTGATTGGCCGATATAACTAAATCCTTGTCTATAGGTGTATTCCCGATTGAATTAACAAATTTTCGAACAGCATTTAGTTTAGGATCATTTCTTATATCTAATAATTCATTGTAATTCCTAATATGGAAATTAGGAATAAATACATCAAATAATGATGATAATTTTTGTCCGACTGCCTGATAAGGAATGTTTTTTATTGATTTCAATGATTTATATTTGCAATATTGTAAATAGTTTTCCCACTCATAAACTGGTAATTTCAGTTCTTGAGCAAGAACCATAATCCTGTTTATATCTGAAATACATTCATATAGATATTTAAGAATATAATTCTTGTTGCTATTTTTTGCCGTCAATACATTAATCATTGTTTTATATTCATTAAGTCCAATATCAGTTTTATTAAAAAGATCTTTATAAAACATAATCCAAAGCTCCAACGATTCTTTGGTTGGTTTTAAAATATTAGGATCGCTAAGATCTTTTATATTTAGATCGTCGATACGGTTTGCAATTTCAGGTTTGTTCAATATTTCAAAATAATCTTCAATTATGATATGCCCATCAGATGCAAGACGTTCAAGGATCAATACGTTTTCTTTTTTAGGTTTATAGCTCATTAATGATTGTCGAGAACCTATCATGCAATCAAAAGCTAAAGAATCGATAGTGACATAATCATAAAGAATGTAGGGCATTAAATCGATGCCATCGGATGTATGCCTATCTAATGGAGGCAAATGCCAATCAAGAGAAAGATTTCTAATTCCGATAGCATTGACAGAGGGGATAGGTCTTCCAGCAAATGGTCCATTTTGCAACGTTATGAAATTTTCAGGAATATAGGAATCTTTTAATGTCCCTCCGATTCCCCAACAACCTAGTACAACATTGCCTTTTAGATTCTTCAAAAGCAGGTCTCCTAAATGTCTAACAATCTTCGATTCAGCCACGGGCTTTCCTGTTACGGACCCTGCCTCCGCAGGGGCCGTAACAGGGAAGATTCCGACGGCTGCAAGCGATAGTTAGACTGATCCTTTTTTCTTAATAGCTAATGTCTCATGTAAGTATTTTTTTCCATATAGTGTCAATTTGCACATTTTAGTAAGTTTTTCATTGATCATTTTGTTATGAAATTCAATTAGCCCAAGCGCAGAAAATTGAGTTTTTATATGATTCAAATCATTACGTAGTATACTTACAGAAGACACTTTGTACGATTCGTATTGAGAGCTGTGGGCTTCTTCAATGTCATCTTTTATTATGCGGTTAATTCCAATCGCAATCCTATCTAGCTTATCCTCGACTATTAGGTTAGGAGCAAAAGATAGGAATATTTGATCCCATGTAAATTTCTTAGTCCCTCTTTGAACTAAAGTCCGTGACTGATCACCATGAGGGACCTCATTATTCGTAAATGTAATATTAAATCCCAATTCAATTTTATCTTGGCTCCGCGCTAGAGAATCTGGAATATCCGGTGGTTTTACTATTAATTTTTTTAACTCATCGGATTGGACTTCCAATTTCTTCCGGAGTGATAGTATTTCAGTTGTTGCCTCTTCAGATGCTATGGCATTTGAACGCACCCAACCTGGTCTCGCATGAGATTGTATAATCTGAGTTACACTGCGACTGACCACAGCACCTAATTCATCAACGTTAGACCATTTTTTGCACAATTTATTTTGGACTAATCCCCTAAACTTTTCTTGCTTCTTTCTCTTTTCAGGATCTTCTTCAACCATTTCAGCAGGTAGTTTTTTAATATTTGAATGAACAAAACCAATTACTGGTATTCCAGCCAAAATCGCATATTCATATTCTTTCTGAGTGTAACTAACAGCATCCGAATCAACAGATCCATATTTACCAGCAACAATCACAATATAATAATCACACCCTTATATTATTTTTTTAATGTAGGACCACTGATCATCATCAGTCGCAGGAAAATATTCCATTCCACATGGAATACAATTTAACTCAAGGAGGGCTCGTATAACTTCTAATCGCTCTTTTTTGAGGTCTTCATAGGTCGAGCTTAAAAATATTTGATAATGTTTTTCCAATTTTCCTCCAATTGCAGTCTAACGCCCGGGCTGACACGTGTGAGGCGGTTTTTCGCGCATCCTTGTCCAGCCCGATGTTAGCGTTCATAAATTAAATCCCATATATTGTCCACTTTCAGCAATGGCTTACATTAAATCATTTTCATGAAATTCAATCGAATCAGTGATTTTATTAATCTTATCAAATTCGCCTCTGTCCACATCAATTCGACAGACCAACCACCATCTTCCCTCTCCCTCATACGGGCACTCGAACTGATATGACTCACCTCTAATATTTAACTCAATCACGGCTTTTGAGTCTCTCAAAGGAATCTCATTCGAATAGTTATGCACAGAGATTGTGTATACACCCTTTGCCAGCAAACCGAATGAAAGAATCTCAGGGCCATATCCGCATCGAATATCCTCAGATAGCTTTGCCCACGGGAACGACTTGAGAGTACCAAGGTGTCGATACCATACTCTTGCCCTTCGCCCTTCTCCTTCAACATCGAAGTGTAAATCTAAGTCTCTCGGGACCGCAGCCCAGCGTAAAGAGACTGTTTCAAGCTCAATCTCTTCTTTTTCTCTTTCGACTTCAAGAGCAAGCATATGGACCATTCTTACATCAGACGCTGCAATCAATGCATCTCCCTCACCTACATTTAGCTCACTAATAAGCAAATCTGGAGGTAAGAATGTGTCTGGGTCGGATTGTAATGCAAGCTCAACGCGGTCAAACTCGGCACGCGCCAGAATAGATGGAAAGGGAGCAGTCCGGGAGAAGGCAAAAGCTGGACGAAGAACGAAATTTCCTACAAAATCAGCAATCTGTCTGATAATAGCATTGCCAGGTACAATAAGCTCATAACGCAAGTTGAATGTTTCTAAGACAAACGGTATACGCACACAAGGTTGATCATTGCAGGATCTTTGCCATGTTGGATCTTCGATTTGTTCAGGGAGTAGCTTTGGCATCGATTCCCAGTGCCATTTTGCAAGTCGCAATGTCTCGATAGGGTAGAGATCTGGCCGCCGATGGATTTTTGCATGACAGTTCGGGCAAACTAACATGAGATTGTTACTGGTGTTATCCCCACCTTCAGAAAAGTAGACAACATGATGCATATGTAGTGTATTTGTTTCGATTCGTTCACGAATCTCATCTGGCTCAATGGAGTGCCCCTGTAAAGAGCAACGGTCTCGTGCAGCATTTCGCAGTTCTTGAGCCACATGAACGGAAATGTAACGACTTCTATCCTCGCTCATAATCAATTAACCTCGTGAATGCTTCAGCTAACAACCTTCGATTCAGCCACGGGCTTTCCTGACGCGACTGCTGCCCCGCAGCCGGCGTGACAGGGAAGATTCCGACGGCTGCAATCGAGAGTTAGGTGACCATTCTATGTAACCAGACTCGTTTATTACTTTAAGAAAATAACAGTTTATAAAACAAGGTGATTTAAATTTAGAATGCGGCTTCATGAGATTATTTTCTGTTTTTCTGATTCTCGTAGTATCTAGCGTTTATATATTTCACCATGGGATCAAGAATCACTCTACGAATACAAGCCTTAAATATATTCCTAGTAGTAAGCCAAGATGACAATGGTGGTGATATTTTATAGTAGATATTCACAAACAGTTTCCCAAACCAGTTAACAAGCAAATAATCATCTCTAAATGATTTTAGAGTTAACACCGATGGCGACGCTTCAGAATTATATACTACAGATGCAATAAAACACCCACTCTTTCGCTTGGCAAGAGACCTATTAATAGGGTTACTTGTTCCACAATTTGGACATTTCCAACGAGAGAATCCTTTTTCACACTTATGGCAGAAGAGTCCTAATACTCTTTCTGATCCAAAGCCTGGGACGAATCCATCATTCCCACAATTAGGGCAGAACTCTAAGGGGAACAAATTATCACAGCTTACGCAAATCCTGACAGACTGCCCTGGCCCAGGGTGTTCAGAAAAAGTAGCCTGAAATACTGGAAGGACATAATCGGGTTTTATGAATTTTGGGTTGAACTCAACTTCAGCAGGAATTTTGTCCCATTTCATTTCACTCAGATCCACAATATCCCCTCCTTTTTGTTTAAACAGCAGAGGTTAACATTTATTGGTACAATTCTTTAGTCACCTAACATAGCATTATGTTGCGCTGAAGCTAGCCCATAGAAGACCTTACGACCCGTCGCATTAACTACGCTGATTGCACTTAAATTGAGATAAACTGGCCCCTATGATCCGCTTCTTAATATACCGAGGAGGATAGTAACACATATTACTGCGTTTTAACTACCTAATTTTGACTTAAAGCGCCCTGGCAGACGATTTAAAAGCAAGCTGTCGGTAGGAATCCCCACCACCAGCTGCTCTTGTTTAGTAAACTATATTTGACATCGCAGGGCTATTCCCCTCACACGAAACGATTTGTTTGCCATACCGGCTTCTGTATCATGGACTGTACTTGATTATTCGTGTGTAAGTAATGATGGGCGATACTGGACTTGAACCAGTATCGCCCTATTTTTATGCTGCCGGAATTCTTATCTTAACAGGACCATCTTCTTCGTCTGCACGAAATCACCTGCGACGAGCCTGTAGAAATAGATTCCGCTCGCCACGGCGTTTCCCCCGACATCCCTTGCGTTCCAGATGACTTCCTTACGGCCTTCTGTCATCTCCCCGTCGGCGAGTGTGGCGATAAGCTCACCCTTCACATTGTAGACGGCCAGGCTCACCCGTACCGCGCGTGGCAGATCGAACCTTATAGTAGTCGACGGGTTAAAGGGGTTCGGGACGTTCTGACGCAGAGCAAAGGCCTTCGGTACTGATGGCAGGTCATCTCCCGTGACTGTGACCGGCGATGCGGAGTCGCTCTCGTTACCAGAATCATCGAGTGCCGTGATCTTGTAGTATACCCCCGAGACACCGATCTCCGTATCCGTCCAGTACGGTGTCGCCGTGGAGTGGACCTCCTCTCCGGGGACCGGAACAAAGTCGGGGTCGCCGCCACGATATATCCTGTAGTACTGGAAATCAGGCTCCGGGGAAATGTCCCATGTCAACGCATTCCCACTTCCGGTGTTGTAGGCCACGGCAAGCGCGAGAGGGACGCCTGGCGCTATATTGTCGACCGAGTATCCGCTGTCGGGCGGGCTCTCGAAATAGACTGCAGGAGTGGTAGTATGCGCCGAGATATAGAATACCTCCCATGGGATCGTCCCGGACGAATCCGCCTGCGTGGGGACGAGCTGGATGTACCGGTCCTGCTGTGTCGCGTAGAAGCTCGTTACAACCTCCCAGAGTCCGGGAGGCGCGAGTGAAAGCGTCGAGCCCGATATGTTAACGAAGATCCTGCCGTCCCAGGCGATCACTCCGCTTTCTTCGGCAGGCAGCAGCTGAGGTCGTTCCGTGCCGCTACGTTCCAGGCTGCTGATATCATCTTTCGAAAGTCTCTTTCCGGTCTCCAGGATACCGGCCACCATAGCCTGTTCATCCACGCGCCTGTAAATATTGTATCCTGTTATCGGGTAGGTGGCTTCTCCCGGAGCATCGTAGACCGATCTCCTGATGTGCATCCTGGCCCAACCTCCCTGGTCATCGGGCACGTCCACGATCGAAGCGATGCTGCCCCAGCTGGTGAGAAGTTCGAAGCTCGCCGTGAGGACCGTGTCCTCCGCGCCGGCTGTGAAGGAATGAGTCGCAAACCCTCCGTCGCTCCAGCCCGAGAATACGTATGTCGTGTCACCCTCAACCTGTAGCGAATCGGTGCCGATACCGTGGCTATACCCGACACCCGTGACGAATTGATAAGGAGCCACGAACGGAGCACCGTCCACGCTTATGGAAAGTCCCGCAGGCTCGGTGACGACCGAGACCGTAGTCGAAGTGGTTCCGCTCAGATCGACGTCCGAACAGATATCGTCTCCCGTATCGAGTACACATCCATGCACGCCCCTGGCCACGGGTTCATACCTGACCGTCACGACATGTGCAGAATCGGGTCCGATACTATAGGCTCCCCCTCCCGAAATGATACTGAAGTCATCGCAGACCTCCGAGAAAGTACCTGTCAATTCCACACCGCCAGTGTTCACAACGGTGAATGTCGTATCGACGTACGTTCCGTAATCGATTATCCCGAAATCAATCGATGCGGGCGACACGGCGCAGGAGGCGGGCTCCTGTTCGAGCCTGAGTGTCCAGACCGAGCCCCTCGCGTTATAGCTGTATTCGTAATTGTCGTCGAGGTGGGCTCCGACAGCGATGTCGCCGAAACCGTCTCCATCGAGATCTCCGAGAAAGGCTAGCGCCGAACCGAAACGTTCGTAACTATACAGCGTGCCGCTGAAGTTGCCCGAATAGTCACCGATCTTCGCGTACGAGGCGACAGTACCGTCACTTTTAAGGAAAAGGGTCCAAAACGCCCCCCTGTCCCCGCCTCCCTCGTCGTCATATGGTACGCTGGCCGCGAGATCGGGGGTACCGTTGCCGTCCTGATCGCCGATGGCCGCCAGCGAAGATCCCAATCTATCGTAGGTATCAAGTTCGGCGGAAGGGAACCCGCCCGACAGCGCGCTTATCTTCTGATGCGACTGTACGGTGCCGTCGGTGTCCAGGAACAGGACCCACATGGCTCCCTTATCGTATCCTACTCCGTCGTCGTCTAAAGGCGCCCCGACTGCCAGGTCCGTCACACCGTCACCGTCGATGTCGCCGGCATTGACGACTGCAGAACCGAACAGGTCTGAGTAATCGAGCGTTCCTGTGAATCCTCCTGTAGACTGGCCGATCTTATGATGCGATTTCACCGTCCCGTCGGTGTTGAGAAAGAGGACCCAGAGAGATCCCATATTACTGTTATCGCCGCTCGAACCTACCGCAATGTCCTCCACACCGTCACCGTCCAGGTCGCCCAGGCCGGCAACGGCAGAGCCGAAGTGTACGCTCGTTCCCAGGATGCCGGTGAACCCACCGGATGTGGAGCTTATCTTCTGATGTGATTTCACCGTATGGTCCGAATCGAGGAAAAGCACCCAGACGGCTCCGGCCTCCGTGAATCCGTCATAATCGTGCGAAGCTCCTACCACCAGGTCGGTATAGCCATCACCGTCGAGGTCGCCCACGGAGTCCACCGCGCAACCGAATTCCGAGTATGAACCGAGATCGGAATCCGGCCATCCCGTAGCGGCGCTGATCTTGGTGTAGTCCTCGACTGTTCCGAGCGTATCGAGAAGAAGGACCCATATCGAGCCCTCTACAAAAGAGTATCTCTCCTTGTCCCCGGTAGCACCGACCACCATGTCTCCCACACCGTTTCCGTCGATATCGCCTATCCCTGCTACAGATGAACCGAAATACTCATAATCGAACATCATCCCGATCAGTCCGCCCATGGTGCCGTTTATCTTATTGTTATAATAAGACTTCAGGGATCCGTCGCTTGCCAGCGGCAGGATGTAGACTGATCCCACATTGCTTCCGCACTCACTGTCCCTGTAGGCTGCGACCGCCAGGTCGCCGATTCCGTCGCCGTCGACATCGCCAGCGGCCGTTATCCCGTAGCCGAAATACCCGTACGAGGGCAGATTTCCTGCGAAGGAGGTCCGGTCGATCTTCGCGTAAGACTTGACTGTCCCATCAGAATTAAGAAGCAGGGAGAAGACCATCCCCTGGTAGTTGTAGGAATATGTCGAATGTTGATTCGGTGCACCGACTACCAGGTCGTTCGTCCCGTCACCATCTATATCACCGGGAGAAGCGAGGTCCTCGCCGAAAGCCTGACCCGACTCCAGCACAAAAGAGAAATTTCCTTCGAGCCTGCTTATCTTCTGGTGAGCCTTGACCGTTCCGTCGGTGTTCATGAAGAGTACCCATACCGCACCTGCGCCCGACGCTCCGTCATCGTCATTCCTCGCGCCCACGGCGATATCGATCACGGTGTCTCCGTCTATGTCCCCAAGGTTCGTGATAGAGTTGGCGAAGTAATCCACGTCGTCCAGCGTCCCGGTAAAGTTTCCCGCGGTGTCGCTGATCTTCTGATATGATTTCACCGTACCGTCGGTGTTGAGGAAAAGTATCCATAATGCGCCGCGGCTGCTCCCCCCGTCATCGTCGCCAAAGGCTCCAACGGCAAGGTCCTCCACTCCGTCACCATCGAGGTCGCCCAGTTCGCCCAGGCTGCTCCCGAAGAAGTCCGAATTGTCAAGGGTGCCAGTGAATCCTCCCTGTGTGGCGCTTATCTTCTGGTGCGATTTGACGGTGCCGTCGGCGTTGAGAAAGAGTATGTAGACAGCTCCCCTTGCGTCCCCTCCATCATCGTCGCCATAAGCTCCTACGGCCAGGTCGGCTATGCCGTCGTCGTCGAGATCCCCGATGCCTTCGACGGACCATCCAAACGAATCGCCCGACTCAAGGAGCGCGGTGAAGCCGCCTGATGTGGAGTTGATGCGCGTGTATGATTTCACCAGTCCACGGGAGTCGGGAAACATAATCCAGACATCGTCGCGGGCTCCGGCGACAAGTTCGGATATCCCGTCGCCGTCCAGGTCGCCCAGCTGTGTCATAGCCGCGCCAAAGTAGTCTCCCAGATCGACCGGCAATCCGGGCAGGCCGTATACACTGTTGATCTCGTTGTAATCCTTTACCTGTACCTGTGCGATGGCGTTGCCCGGCAGAGCAACGACTACCGCCAGAAGCACACAAAGAAAAAGGACATTCGGAATGGAAACCTCAAAAAAAGTACGGCGCCACATAGAAGACCTCCACGATGTTAAGAGTTTTGAGCTATCGATACGTTGGGTTACGTCAGCTTGCCCTGTCAAACGGAGACACATTTAGTACAAACATATTTATGTAATCAATATCTTTACCGCATAAAATAAAACGGCGCAGAGACCTTGAGATGAAGAGCAAAGCATGTATTTACTGCAACCGTATCAACTTGGAAGCACGATTGTATAATATCGGATATGATTTGTCAATTTATATTTACACAACAGGATAGCTCTATTTGTTGAGCTTATCCCTTGAGTATTCGGGCAGCCTGCGACTTCCTGCATCTAAGGCAGGTGATCTCTGCACTGCCGGCAAAGTCAGGTTTTACCCCGGCCCTATATCAATCCCCTGTTTTTCAGGCGGTCCTGTTCCCATATACCAAAATTCTTCGGAGGATGAATAATGTCTTCTTCCGGTTTAAGCTGCATTCGCACGGCTTCAAATGCACAGGAGGTGACACACAATCCACAACCAATACATTTCTCCTTATCGACCACCGCGATCCCCTCGTCAACTTTGATCGCCTTCATCTGACATCGCTTGATGCAAAGTCCACATCCCGTGCAAGTCTCGGGATCGATGACGGAAAAATAGTTCGCAGCTGCCACGGATTTCTCAATGCCGAATTCCGTGATCCCTCTTAAAATGCCGCAACAGCATCCGCAGCAATTACAGACGTAATAGAATCCTTCTTCGATATTAGTGACGCAATGGACCAGGCCAGCCTTTTCTGTATCATCCAGCATTTTCAGGGCTTCTTCTTTGGTGATATCCCGATCGCTCGGCGGTCTTTCAAAAGGAGTAAAATTCAGACAGACTTTCAGGGGAAGATCACATTTTCTCTCTTCCAGAAGATCCTGTTGTACCCGGCAGATACAGTCCCTCACACGAAACGATTTGTTTGCCATAATGACTTTTTTCACATCGTCGTACGGAAGGATCCAGTCTGTCTTTACGGAGCCCTGTGCGGGGACCACGCGGTGGATGGCCGGCTGAAACCTCATAAATTCAGCACCACCCTCATCCATGTAATCTTCCATCAGATGGGCCATTTCATGATCCATGCTCCATACCTGGGCTTCATAGATCCCGACAACGAATGGTGCCAGCCTGAAATGCCCGCCTCTTCCCCATACCGCTCCCTTGTTGGATAATTTATCCAGACGTTTAGTAGTCTCCTCTACGGTCAGGCCGACACGTTCCGCGATTCCTGATACAGGTTCTGCCTGGATAGTCATCTGTCCGGCAAGCCAGGCTTCTTCCTCTGTGAAGATCTTTCTAAGAAGCACCAGCTCTATCCCGGACTCCGTTCGAGGAAAAGCATTGGGAAGTTTGTTCAGGGCATCGGCCAGGGCACTATAATATTTCTCTATAGATTCAGGATTATCCTTAAAAGGCCCGAATTTTGGAATCATCAAGGCAAATCCGGCTGCTGCTGTCGTAGCCATGAATTCCCGGCGGTCCATAGGTATTTTCCTGGACGATCTGTGATCCATTTTATCCCCCTTTTAATAGATTCGATTGTGATGCTTTAAAAGAGTTCCGCGCCTCAGCATTCTAGATGCACTATACAGGAAC
>JAHOYU010000143.1 GCA_019038625.1 Candidatus Latescibacterota bacterium
GACGTAAGGAGAGAGGTCGCACACGATCTGCATGATGTCATAGGTCAGGCAGTAGCTGGAATCAGCACTGAAGTCAAGGTTTTCGAGCAGTCATTATCATCGGATGATGTAAAGACGATCGAGTGGGCTGGTCATGTCGGGGGAGAACTGAAGAAACTCATCAAAGAGACCAGGCGTGCAGCGTACTCTCTTCATCCTCCAATGCTGGATGATCTCGGGTTGATTCCTACTCTTAAATGGTATATAAACAGGATTGTGAAGTCTGAAGGATTCGAGATAGAACTCATAGCTACAGGATTTGACGAAGAGCTGCCTTCCTATCTCGCGCTGTCATTCTACCGGATCGCCCAGGAGGCCTTGACTAACGTGGTCCGTCACAGCGAAGCAAAATTCATAATCCTGAAGGTCATCAAAGGTTTTCCCTGGGTTATTATGGATGTCAGGGATGATGGGAAGGGTTTCCAGTCGAAAGGCGAAGGTGCCGTTTTGGAGGGGCTTGGGATAACAGGTATGCGGGAAAGAGTCCAGAATATGGGTGGAAGATTCAAGATAAGTTCCAGTCCCGGACAGGGGACGCATGTACGGGTGAAGATCCCTCTGGAGGTGGGTAATGATTGATATCAGGCTGATGCTGGTGGACGATCACAACATAGTGAGGCAGGGTTTTAAAAGCATACTCGAAGACAAGGGGTTCGATGTCATTGCGGAAGCAGCTGATGGAAAGGAAGCGATAGATGTCGCCCGGAAGGTCCTTCCTGATGTCATAATCATGGATGTCGGGATGCCGAGGATGAGAGGGATAGAGTCATCCAGGCGGATAAAGAAGGAATTCCCCTCAGTGAAGATAATCATGCTTACAATCCATACAAATGAGACCTATATCTACGAGTCGCTGGACGCAGGCGCTGATGGCTATCTTGTCAAGGATACTGCCACTGAGGATCTTGTAGAGGCGATCATGACGGTAGTCTCGGGCAAAGTATACATCAGCAGAAACTTCCCGCCTGACATACTGGAGAACTATAGTAAGCTTAAGAAAGCGGGCAAAAAAGCAGATCAGTTCAGCAGGCTGACAAACAGGGAAAAGGAAATCCTTCAGTATATCGCGGAGGGGAATACCAGTCAGGCGATAGCCAAGGAGCTTTTCATCAGCAAGAAGACAGTGGAGAACCACAGGGCCAACATCATGAACAAGCTCGGTATCCACGACACGGCGAGCCTTGTGATGTACGCAGTCAAGATCGGTCTGGTCGACAGCAACTGATCAGGACCCTGGTATATTCCATATCCCCATATTTGAGGAGATACAACCATTGTAAAAAAACGGCCAATGGTGTATTCTTGTTCAGGGTCATTGAATTTCCGGGGCTATTAACGTTGAAACTGTATAAATATTTTGGAAAGATTTGAACTTTCCGTACGTGAATGGGTATAAGAGAGTGTGCGAGTGTGGAGGATTGATTTAAGTAATAGTTGATTCGAAAAAATATATCGGCAGATTTTTGCCGCCTGGTTAATGGGGATCTTTTCCTTCCTACCCAAAAACCCCATCTCTTCCCCTAGGAGATGAGCCGCTTATTGGAAAGGATTTCCGCCTGATTTATCAGGCCCGGCTTCCAACGCTCCGTGAGAGTCCCTTAGGATCGCTTTTCACTTCTTAGGAGTTGTAGCCGGATACAGGCGGCATTTTTTTATTGTCATTTCTCCTCAAAAATGAATATCATCGTCACGTCAATGGTCGATCACAAACTAAGGCAGGGGTGGCGGATGAAAAATATCAGACGGACCTGTATTTTGCGAAAAGGGATTGCCTTCCTGGCTGTCCTTATGTTGATCTCGATCGTTTCAGCCGGGATGTGTCACGCGTCCAGGCCCCCTCACATGGAGTTCCCGATCAAATTGATGAACCTCGAGACTGGCTACGTGCTTGGAAATGGTCAGTCAGTGCGGATCGGTATCGGTGATTCGGGATTCGGTGTGATGAACACCGTGCAGTTTTCGACAAATACACTTATGGACGTGGTCACCCTGATCAATGGACAGGTGAAGGTACGGATACTGCCGGAGAGCCTGGGACTGTTTTCTCTCTCGACAGGCCTGGCTTACTATAACCTGATCAGCTCGCAGTACATAATCGACACGGTAGTAGAAGAGGCGTTTACAGAGGAAGATATTGATATCGAGTCGGGGTTGGATATCCTGTGCTGGTTCCTCTCGGCGAGCAGGAAAATCGGCCCGGCCGTCAGATTGCATGCCGGCTACCAGTACCGCCGGCTCCAGGGAAATCTTTCTACGAAGAGTCCGGTCACGATGGATGACGATGACGAATCGATAGGAGTGGACCTGGATTTCGAAGAGACGGCAGAGCAGAGCTGTCTGATGTTCGGCGCTGACGCGGACATCTTCAGTCATCTCAAAATCATGCTAGAGCTGGGATATGATTTTTCATACGAACGATCGAGAGGTGGCGCTGGTATACGGCTGGGCATCGGAGGAGCTTTTGCACTCCAGGCAGGAGTGTTATGGCCGGGGATCAAGCTTGATGAAGATATCGATCTTCCTGTCCTGCCACATTTTTCCCTCTTCTGGAGATTTTAACGAAAGGGTGATATCTTGAGACGACTCATAGTGATATTGATGATGATCATCCTGATGGCGGGATGCAAGTCGACTCTGAAAGTCAACAACCAGTCCGACCCGAAAGATTTTGAACCGGTGACTCTTCCGGGCCACGGCGTCACGGGACAGGCCTTCGCGGAGCTTGATTTCTATGTGCCGGATGAGATCTCGAACGAGGAGTTCGATATCGAGAGGGCGAATATATTTGGAGATGTTTTTCTGGAAACACTCTTTGTTGAGGGAGATGTCGAGATCGAAGTCGATATTTACCTGGGACTCGAATCCGGGTCCGCGAATCTCGATGATCCTGATCTCAATCAGTACTTGGCCTCTGTCACTATTTCGGGTGTAGGGCAGCACACCCCGGTCGCGATCAGCGATCCGAGTCTGCTCAGGCAAGGCCTGAAAAATGGAGCCTTTTATGTGAAGATCGTTGCCGAGATCATCACCAATCCCACAGTTCCCGGTGAGGAGGAGATGGGAGTGCTCAGGATAAACGATATCTACTTCGACGCATGGCTGGTGAGGGAAACAGGCGGGTTATTCCCGTTTTTCTATTTGTTCTGATGCCGGTCTGTTTGTTCCCCGGAGATCCTGGCATTGTATCGTCTCGTTCTCGGCCCGTCGAATTCGCAGAAGAATACCGCCTGCCATGTGCCGAGGACCGGTACTCCACCTGAGATGATCAGAAATTCCGATGAACCTGTAAGTGTAGTTTTGACATGCGCGTCTGAATTTCCTTCGGCATGAGTGAAAGCTGGCGAGTCCGGTACAAGCCTCTCAAGATCGTTCGCGATGTCCCTGGCCACGGCAGGATCGGCTTTTTCGTTGATCGTCACAGCGGCGGTGGTGTGTGGTACAAATATATGACAGACGCCCTCGGATACGCCGCTTTCCATTATCATCGAACGTATATCGGAAGTGATATCGATCAGTTCGTTACGCCTGGATGTCCTTATTGTCATCTCTTTCAGCAATTTTTCCTCCGTTTCGCTAATAGAGTCCGGGCCGCACCGTGCGGCCTGTACACGGTCGTCCCATGGCAGGACCGCCTGGGCTGTCCGTTGGGCTGACTCATCATGACATAATATGGCATAATTGTCATGAATGGAAGGCTTGACCGACTGTTTACCTTGAAGTATAATGCTTTTCCCGGCTCAAAGGTGGGTCGGGAAACCGGGTTGATAATTAAGGCCTGATCGAGTCTGTGACTTTCTGGCGGCGTCGCGAGTCGTCCTCGGAGGGCAGGGTCGGATGGGCAGTGTTTAAGATAGCTGAAACGTTGATTCAAGGAGGTCGATTCATGTCATTGAGTGGTCTGGAACCAAAAGCTCTCTGGAAACATTTCGAGAAGATACTCAGTATACCGCATTGTTCGGGAAATGAAGCAGCGCTTGGCGCGGCTCTCATGTCTTACGCGAAGAACAAGGGTCTGGAAGCAGATATGGACGATGCTGGAAACGTGGTGGTCAGGATTCCCGCGACTCCGGGGCACGAGAAGGCCGAGACCATCGTTCTTCAGGGACACCAGGATATGGTCGGAGAGAAGAACTCGGATGTCGAGTTCGATTTCTTCAAGGATCCTATCCAGGTCGAGATCCAGGGAGACTGGTTGACTGCGAAGGGTACGACTCTAGGTGCAGATAACGGTATAGGCCTTGCGGCAGCTCTGGCGATTGCCGACGAGGAAGGGCTCGTACACGGACCGGTCGAAGTGCTGGCCACTGTTGACGAAGAGGTCGGCCTTACGGGTGCTGCCAAGCTTCAGCCGGGATTCGTAAAGGGCACGACCATGCTAAATCTCGACAGTGAAGAGCTGGGTGCTGCCTATGTCGGTTGCGCTGGTGGAGGAGATACTACGATCAAGCTTCCCGTAGAAATGATCGACCCTCCCGCTGGTACGAAGGGGTATACTCTCAAAGTAGCTGGCCTTCGTGGCGGGCATTCCGGAATCGATATCATCGAACAGCGGGGAAATGCTATCAAGATTGCCGCGAGACTTCTGGACAAGGCGATGAATACTCAGCCGTGTCATCTTGTCGAGATCAAGGGTGGAAGCAAGAGGAACGCGATTCCCAGGGAGGCATTTGTCGAGTTGATGGTCCTGGAGACCGCCGTCGAAGAACTGGCCACCTTCCTCGAGGAGGAGACTGGCAGGATCAAGATCGAACTGGGCGGGCGTGAAGATGGCCTGACTGTTTCGATCTCTTCATCTGACGCCGGACACCAGAAGGTTCTCAGCGGGACTTCCCAGAAGAGCCTGATCGATTTCCTGCTTGCCATCCCACATGGTGTAGAGGCAATGAGTTACGATATAGAGGGCCTGGTAGAGACTTCGAACAACCTGGCTACGATTTCGATGACACCGAAAGAAGCGGTGATCGGGACTTCCACGAGAAGTTCGATAAAAAGCGCGCTTCAGGCACTCAGGGACAAGATAGGTGCTACGGCGCGGTTGGCTGGCGCTGAAGCCATAGACGACGAGCCTTATCCCGGATGGATGCCCAACATGGATTCCAATATTCTCAAGGTCGTAAAGGAAGTCCATACGAAGGTGTTCGGCAAAGTGCCAGAGATGAAGGCGATTCATGCGGGCCTTGAATGCGGACTTATAGGGGAGAAGTTCCCCGGTATGGATATGGTCTCTTTCGGTCCGTGGATCGAACATCCACATTCGCCTGAAGAGCGGGTGCAGATACCCTCAGTCGACACTTTCTGGAAGCTGCTTGTAGCGGTTCTTGAGGAAATGGCCTGAGTTTGTTTCTGACCAGGATTTAGTCTTACAAGGGCCGGAGCCTCCTTGAGGTGCCGGCCCTTTTTCTGTCCGCTTGTCAGGGCTGGATGAATGCGGGTTGCCGGGTCTGACCACACAGGGTAACGGTCATAGAGGCTTTAACCGCTTGACTTTAATCTCTGAAATGTTATCATTGCATGAATAAAATGGATGGTTATAGGGGTGTAGCTCAACTGGTAGAGCATCGGTCTCCAAAACCGGAGGCTGCGGGTTCAAGTCCTGCCACCCCTACATTTTTTTCACTGGTAATACCTCCGATCCATTCCATCCGAGCGAGCAATATCCCTGCGTAAGGAGTCTGTTATGAGCAAGAAAAGAGTGACGAGCGGGATGAGGCCTACTGGCAGCATGCATCTTGGCAATCTGCTCGGAGCACTTAACAACTGGGTCCATCTTCAGGACGAATATGAATGTTTTTTCTTTATCGTGGACTGGCACGCTCTTACGACTCCGGGTGGTGGAGACGCCGTGGGATATGAGAATCTCGGCGATCTCAGAAACAGGGTGAGAGAGATAGCGATAGACTGGGTCTCAGCCGGGCTGGATCCTGATAAATGTTCTATTTTTATCCAGTCCCACGTCCCGGAAGTCGCGGAACTTCACCTGCTGTTTTCGATGATAACACCGCTCGGATGGCTCGAAAGAAATCCGGCGTACAAGGATATGGTCCAGAGTTACAAGATCGAATCACCGAGTTACGGCCTGCTCGGTTATCCCACGCTGCAGGCTGCCGATATCCTTATTTATAAAGGCGATTTTGTGCCGGTCGGCAAAGACCAGGTGGCTCATGTCAATATGACCCGGGATCTCGGTCAGAGATTCAACAGCCTTTACGGTAAAAAAGTGTTTCCAATCACCGAGGCATTACTTACAAAAGTTCCAAGGGTGCCTGGTATTGACGGTATAGAAAACAAGATGAGCAAGAGTTCCGGTAATTATATTGCTCTTTCTGACAGCTCGGAGGAAACGACGAAGAAGATCAGGACGATGTTCACCGATCCGGTGAAGATACGGAAAGATGATCCGGGACATCCCGATGGTTGCGTCGTCTATGCCTTCCAGGATATCTACAACAGGGGTGAGCTTGAGACAATCAGGAAGGAATGTGAAAGCGGTGCTCGTGGATGTGTGTCCTGCAAGATGGAACTGGCTGAGAAGATGAATGATGAACTCGAGCCGGTAAGAGCAAGAAGAGAAGATCTGGTAGCGAACCCCGGAATGATATCCGAGATACTGAGAGCGGGAGCCGTTAAGGCCGAGGGTATTGCCAGAGAAACATTAAAAGAAGTCAGGGAAGTGATGAATCTGCCTGCGAGGGAGAGTCTGGATGTCTGATACTACTGATTATTTTATCGAGAAATTTCGCAGAAATCTTGAGGTTGCCGACGAATCGCCGAGGTATTTCAGGCCCCGGCCGTACAGGAATGCGGCTGTTCGATTCAGGAAGTGTTCTATAGATGATTTCGAAAAGAGAAGGGATATTCTTGTCAACGAAGCGGGGCTCAATGCTTTTCTTTTCCGGGCCGATATGATTCCCGGATGCGACCTTCTTTCCGATTCGGGTACAACGACGATGACGATGGAGCAATGGGCCGCCATGATGCTGGGTGACGAGTCGTATGGATCAAACGAAGGTTACTTCGAGTTGATAAACGGGATTGAAGACGTGTTCGGCACCGGATGGGTGGATACTTCGTTCTCGATGGGTGGATATTCGGACAGCCTCTTCCTCTTTCACCAGGGCCGGGCCGCGGAAAACGCGTTTTTCACGATCCTTGCTCGTGAGTTGCGCAAGCTTCCCGAAGTGCCAGTCCCCGTGCTTTCGGACGGGCTGATGCCGGAATTGAAGGAGAGGATACAATCGAAACTCGACTCTCTGCCCGAGAGAAGGCGTAGCGTGGATGAATCCATGTTCATCATCCCGAGCAACTCCCATTTTGATACGACACAGGGGAACATCGAGGACAAAAGGATGATCCCGCTCAATCTTCCGTGCAGGGAACACCTCGAGAAGAACGAGGATTTTCTTTTCCGGGGGAATATGGATCTCGAGGAGCTTGAGAATCTGCTGGCAGTCGAGAAGGAAAGAGTGCCACTGGTCTATCTGACGATTACGAACAATACGGGAGGCGGACAGCCGGTATCGATGGACAATATCAGGAAGATCCGGGAGATCACCGCCAGATACGGGATCCCGTTCTTTTTCGATGCCTGTCGATTTGCCGAGAACGCCTGGTTTATCAGAAAGAACGAGCAAGGGTACTCGGACAAGCCGATCAAGGCTATAGTCCACGAGATGTTCAGCCAGGTCGACGGTTTCCATATCAGCCTCAAAAAGGATGGGTTGGCCAATATGGGCGGCGCCCTTGTAATCAGGAAAGACGGATCCTTCTACAAGAAGTTTCCCCATATCAGGGAAGGTTTTACAGACTACCAGATCATGGCTGAGGGACATCCGACATACGGAGGCCTGCCGGGCAGGGATCTTAAGGCGATCAGTGAGGGCCTTCGCACGGTGACCCACCTCGATTATCTCGATGCAAGGATAGGCCAGGTTGTCAGGTTCGGGCTGAAGCTTTCGGAGAGCGGCATCCCGATCATTAATCCTGTCGGAGGGCATGCTGTCTATATCGATGTGGACAAATTTTTTGGCGGAACAGCCGAAGATGAGGACTTCAAGGGAATTGCCTTTACAGGATTGATGCTGATCGCGGGGCACCGTGTGTGCGAACTGGGTCTATACGCGTTCGGCAGCTACGATGGGAAGACTGAGACCCCGCCGTCGCCCCGAGTCAACTATATCAGGGCTGCTGTGCCACGGCTTGCGTATGAGGACAGGGATCTCTTCTCGGTCGTCGAGGCGGCCAGGATCCTCGCTGACAACCGTGACAGGATCCCGGCAGTCGAAGTAAAATATGGAAGAGATCTGAGCCTGAGGCATTTCAAGAGCAGGTTTGGTTTTAAGGGGTAGTTTGGTAGGGGCGACATGTTTCCAGTCTCCTGCTCAGACAATCTTCGCGCGGCAGGCCGCGCTACGAAACTCGCGATGAGACTGGAAACATGCCACCCCCACCTCATTTGGAAGTGTGGCGGGACTCGCCAGTCTGGGTTATTATAGCCTTCAGCAAACACATGATTTATCAGGAATGAGAAGATTTTCTCAGAGACATGCCCTCCTTCTTTTTATCCGGATAATAAATGGAATATTTCATGCATATAGCTTTGTTTTATGACAATTACACGGGTTCTTCGTGATTTGGAGACTCATTGAGCAATATTGAGAACGATAATGCCATGTCATTGCAGTCTGTTTGCGAAGCCGGGCTTCAGTCCGGTCCTGACTGTGATCTGGAAGTTTCATCTGTTTCTGAATCGGAAATAGACAGGAATATGCTCTCTTCTGTCATTGAGATCGCGAACGTGATCAACTCACAGATCGATCTCGACAGGATATTGGCGGCGATCTCTGTCGAGTTTTCCAGGATCCTCGATTTTGATCTCGGTTGTGTAGCGATTTACGAGAAGAATGACAACTGCCTGTATATTCAACATGTTTTTCGCAGGAATGGTGACAGCCGGGGTGAAGGACGATATGTTCCTCTTGAGGACTCGAATCTGGTCGGCTGGGTGGCTATAAACAAAAAACCGATTCTCAGGGTCGATATATCCAGCGACAACAGGTTCAAAGAGATAATGAAGGAAGACAATCTGGGATCGGATATCGTAGTTCCCCTTCTCTCCAAAGGCGTTCTGGTCGGCACGTTCAATGTAGGCAGCCTGAGTCCCGGTCGCTACGATGAAGCGGATCTGCTCCTGGTAAAGGATTTTGGCGCATTGATCTCCATCGCCATCGAGAAAGCCCAGACGCTCCAGAAGCTGTTTCATCTTGGAGAGAAATATAACACCCTGATGAAATCGACCAATGATGTCATAATGATACTCAATACCTCAGGAGAGATCGTCGAGTGTAACGAAGCCGTTTCAAGGATATTTGGATACAGCCGTGACGAGTTGACGGGCAAGCCACTGGCTGCCTTTACTCTGCCGGAGAGACGTGAAACGATCAGTTTGAATTTCGGCAAGATCCTGCGAGGGGAAATCATGCATCTGCATGAGTCGTCATATCTTACAAAAAGCGAAGAGATCGTTTATCTGGACATCAACACGAGTGTGATCAATATAAAGAACCATCCGTACGTTTTGGGAGTAGGACATGATGTTACCGACAGAAAGAGGCTGGAAGAGAAAATAACGATTCAGAACCGGGAATTGAAGGAAAACAACAGAAAACTCAAGGAAGTCGATCAGCTCAAGAGTGAATTTCTGGGCAGGATAAGTCATGAGCTTCGTACTCCCCTGTCAGTCATCATGGCCTATACCGGGACTCTGATCGATGACACGGAGGAGATGATCGATAAGGTTACAAAGGATGAATTCCTCAATGTCATTGCCGATCAGTCGGACAAATTACTGACTCTTATAAACGATCTGCTTGACCTGTCAAAGGTCGAGATCTCAGAGACCATGCTCGATGTCACAGAGAGCAGCATCAATGAGATGATAAAAGCTTCAGTTGCTATTGTAAGACCTTTCTCCCTGCAACATGAAGTGGAGGTGAAGGTCGTGCTGTGCGATTCGATTCCCGTGACAAGGTTCGATCCCCTTCGCATACGTCAGATCTGTGTGAATCTACTCAGTAATGCAATTAAGTTTACGCCGTGCGGAGAGGTTGTGGAAATATCGACCGGCCTTTGCAAGGATATGATAACAGTATCAGTCAAAGACAGTGGGCCCGGGATCGAGAGTGGGGATGTGACAGATATCTTCGAACACTTCACTCAGGTCGATGGTGGTGCGGCGAGATCGAAGAACGGGATGGGTATCGGCCTCCGGCTCGTAAAGCACTACGTGGAGCTTCACCGCGGCAGAATCTGGGTAGAGAGCGTGAAAGGAGAAGGGTCGACCTTCAATTTCACGCTTCCACTGGTCGTTTCACCTCTAGGATAAATTCCCCTTACAGGAAGTACTAGAATATCGAGACTGTATCGTTTTTGATACTGATCTTTCTGCTGATTGACGTGACAGCGAGTCCGCCGATCTGGACAAGGCTCTCTTCTGAGTTGCTATTTTTCATCTCAACCAGGATGCGTGCGAGGTTTTCTGACTCTTTGCCCTGTTCCATGACCATCGTGCCGGTGGTAGCTATTCCATGCCTGAACAGGTATGTTCCGAGACCAGCTGCAGCTGTTCCTGTTGCCGGGTCTTCCCACATGCCCACTGCTGGAGCGAAATGTCTCGCGTACGATATGCATTCTTCAGAGAACGTGTCGAGAGAAAATATATGATTAGTATGGATGTGGTGTTTTTTATTCACCAGGCCGAGTTTGATAAGGTCGGGATTGAGACCGAGAATGGTCTCCTTGCGCTTCACCGGCACTATAAGCTGATCGAGTCCCGTAGCGATCACCTCCATCGGTAGTCCCGTTCCGGATATCTCTCCCGGATCGATTCCCAGGATAGATGCGATCTCGCTGGTCGAGATCGGTGATTCGTAATAACTGCTTATCGACTGCTGCATCATGATCTTTTTCAGGTATCCAACATTATCGCCGGAGCCGACCAGTTTCATGGCATCGCCGTCATCATTGTTTCTGGAATAGTGGATCTCTACATGAATAGTACCGATTCCGGTCTCGAAATTGACCAGATTGACTCCATAGGAGAGAGGGATACGGCCGTCTTCAATAAGAGCATAACAGGAAGCTATGGTCACGTGGCCGCTGATATCGACTTCCTCTGTCGGCGTGAAAAATCTTATCCTGAACAATGAGTCAGGAGACATGGGCATCGTTATGAAAGCTGTTTCAGCAAGATTCATCTCCCCGGCTATCCTTAACATATCTTCGGATGACAAAGCATCTGCGTCAGTGATCACTCCTGCGGGATTTCCACAGAATGGTTTCGCTGTGAAAGCGTCTACCTGTTTGACTACCATGTCCAGCATCTAAATCTCCTTTGACCTGAAGTTGCAAAAAGCAATCTGACGGTGCATAAAGACTTTAAGAGTCTTGTCGTGTCCCGTCCTTTCATTCCATTCCCAATAGATCCGGATTATTCTTTGACCCCCGTAACCCGTTGCAATAAGGCGAGATGCCGATCCTCTTGGTTGTGACAAGGCACCATAGCACACATGCTATGGTATCTACCCTTGTGGTACAGCATTTGCAAAATCGATTCCCGACAGTATTCCCCCACTCTATTTTCGGCAGACTGTCAGAGGAACTTTAGTAATTTCGGATCGAGAGCCATTTTAATGGGCCTTAAATCTACTTCGGAGTTCTATGGAACTGATTAGCAGTGAACTTGACATGAATGAATTAGCCTGGTTTGTCCAATCCAACTATGGAGTGAACCTGTCCATGTACAGGTCTACTTGCATTAAAAGAAGGATCGTTCACAGGCTCAATATGATCAACTGCGAAAGTATCGACCAATACTTCTCCTATATAGGAGAGCATCCGGACGAGATCGAAAAGTTGATGGATATCGTTACGATCCATGTAACCGGATTTTTCCGTGACACCGATATCTACAATACGCTGGAGAAGATCATTTTCCCCGAACTGATATTGGAAAAGGCCAGTTCGGACCATCCAGTGATAAGGATCTGGTCTGCGGGCTGTTCAACGGGCGAAGAGACTTACAGTCTCGCGATGTTGTTGGAGTATCTTGTGAGAAAATCCCAGAACAGCATAGAGCTTGAAGTCTTCGGCACCGATCTTTCTGAAGAGGTCTGCAGAATCGCAAGGGCCGGACTCTATTCCAGAGAGAAGATTCAGGAGATTCCTCTTCACATCAGAAGCAACGCGATCAGTCCGGAGAGAGAGCTCTTCAAGATATCGAATAATGTAAGGAAAGTCGTAAAGTTCAGGACTCATAATCTATTTTCTCCTCCGCCATTCTCGATGTTTGATCTGATCGTTTGCAGAAACGTACTGATTCATTTCGAGCATGAAGTAAGAGGAAAGATAGTCAGGTTTTTTCAAACTTCTCTGAATAACGACGGGTTGCTACTTCTCGGCAAGAGTGAGGCTCTTAGCGCGGAGTCGCTTGAAATGTTCTCCCTCGTCCATCCGAGAAGCAAAATTTACAGGAAGATGATTAACAACTGTTCCAAGGAGGAATGAGATGGGGTTATTTAAAATGGCCAGGACACTGAGTGGCAGAGTCTATATCACCATGTCGGTGATAGCGTTTGTCATCTGTGGGCTGATGTCGTTTTCGATTGTCAGGATAGCGAGGAGTAATTCGCAGGGAGTCCTTGAGGAGAATATTACCAGTCTCCAGGATTGCATAAACGGAACAACCTCGATAATCACTGGTTTCGAAGACTGGGAAGAACTTACCAGTAAATATGAGACTCTGAAAGCCAGGCATCCTGATCTGAAAAACATCCGAATTCTTGATGGTTCCGGTGTGGTTCTCGCTTCGGTGCCCGGCCACCCATCGGTCCTTGAAGAGGATCGATCCACAGCCGGCAGATCTCTCGAAGTAAATCCGGTCGAGGCAGGCAGTTTAGACAGAGTGTTTACGATACCGTTCGGTAGTGAACCTGCCAGGACATTGGTGGTATTTGTCACGGAATCGACCGATGATGTCATCACGTCATCTGTGAGGGTCGAAGTCTTTCTTACAACGGCTCTCGCGATGCTCGCGATCTTTGCTCTCTTTTACTGGTTCATACATTACATAATCAAAAGGCCGGCTCGCCAGCTTCTCGAAGCCAGCAGGGTTCTTGCAAGCAACTCGGGTGACCTTACGACTAAGATAGAGATCAATACCGATGATGAACTGGGAAGACTCGGCGCGACGCTGAATGAGATGTTTGGAAATATCTCCGGCATTATCAATGTCATCAGGAACACATCGGACAAGGTGAATTTTTCCGCTCAGAGCCTTTCGGCTTCCACTGAGGAGATGAATTCGATTACCGAAGAGACTTCACTGACAGTTCAGAATATTGCCAAATCATCTGATCTCCAGGCTCAGAAGGTCGAGGACATGATCATGGAGATCAGGAATATGGAACGCTCGGTAAAGCAGGTCGCCAACAGTGCAGAACTGGCGGCGTCAGCAGCGACCAATGCTTCGGAGACAGCTACCAAGGGTGGGGACTCCGCAAAGGAAGCGGTCGACAAGATCAATACTATCTATGATGTGACTTCGGAATCGTCGGTAATAATCAGGCAATTGGGTGAACGATCGATCCAGATAGGTGAGATCGTGGACGTCATCACAGATATCGCGGACCAGACAAATATGCTTGCTCTTAACGCAGCTATCGAGGCCGCCAGAGCCGGCGAAGCCGGGCGAGGATTCGCTGTGGTCGCCGACGAGGTCAAGAAACTGGCCGAAGGAAGTGCCAAGGCGGCCGAAGAGATCGCGGTGCTGATCAGAAAGACACAGGAAGACACCAGGACCGCTGTAGATAGCATCGAACTGGGAGCCAAGGAAGTCACCGAGGGTAAAGAGGTCATCACCCGGACCGGCGAATCTCTCGACGAGATCGTAGAGGTCCTGAAGAGCTCAAGCGATATGGCCAGGAGAATTTCGGCTGCTACGAAGGAACTCAGTCGGGGTATGAATAACGTTACCGGTTCGATAGACGAGATCTCATCGAGCGCTGAGAAAAATGCCTCTTCGACGCAGGAAACAGCCGCGTCGATGGAACAGATGACTTCCAGCATGGAAGATGTAGCGTCATCTGCACAGCGACTCAGCGATATGGCTATTCAGCTGAGAGAACATGTAGGCCGGTTTAAAATATCGATAATCGATAAGGTCGATGAAGTCGTCATAGCTCAGTAAATAGAATAACGAGGAGCAGGTCAGTTATGAATATCGAAGATCTGACAGGAATGGAAAACGAGGGGTTTCAGCTCGTCACCTTCCGTCTCGGAGAAGAAAATTACGGGATACCGGTATGGAAGGTCAAAGAGATCATCCGTCCTATGAAAGCCTACCCGATCCCGGGTATGGCCAAACCAGTCGACGGAGTGATCAATCTCAGGGGGGAGATTATCCCTGTTCTGATGATCCACTCGGTACTTGGAATCCCTGAGAGTGTGGAACAGAATGCCAGTCGGAAGAAGAGGATAATCATCCTCGATTCCGGAGATGGCGGATTCGGATTCATGGTCGATGAAGTGATGGATGTAGTAAGGGTCGATCCGGACGAAATAAAAAAATCTCCCGAAGTAAATGCGGACAGTCTATGCCGCGACGCGATGCTGGGTATCGTGCAGGTATCCGGACGCATGGTCATCTGTATAGATCCCGGAAAACTCGTGGCTGAATGTTTGAATGTAAGGGAACTGGTGTCGGAATGCGTGTCAGCTGATATGGCGGCCTGTTGAAGGGAATAGAGAGAGAAAGGGCAGGGAACAGGTAGTTTCCAGGGTAACAACATATGAGAAGCATCAGTGAGGCTGGGCCGATAATCAAGGTCGGTATGGCGCAGTACAGGGTGGGGATAGCCCCCATGAAGATGATAACGATGGCATTGGGATCATGTGTGGGAATCGTCCTGTATGACGAAAAAGCTGGACTGGGAGGGTTGGCTCACGTGATGCACCCGAGCAGGAACAAGGTAAAGAACAATATGAACCGCGCCAAGTTTGTGGATACGGCAATAGAATTGATGGTTGCGAAGATACTTAAGGAAGGCGCCAGAAAAGAAAGACTGAAGGCGAAGATCTTCGGAGGGGCCAGAATGTTTCAGCATATTACGGGCAGTCATGGAGTCATTCAGATAGGAGACGCCAATGTGGCCGCCACGAGAGAGCAGCTAGCCAAGAGAGGCATTCCCATCGTCGCCGAAAACGTAGGTGGGACCATGGGCCGGACGATCATGTTTGATGTCTCTGATGGAAGTGTGCATATGAAGGATTCTCTTAATAATGAGGAGATCTTCTGATGGTCAGAGGCCGGGCAAAGGAAAATATGAAGAAGATCCGTGTTGTCGTTGGCGAAGATTCTCCATTCATGCGGAGGATGATCGAGGATTCGCTGAATTCAGATCCGATGATCGAGGTCGTTGCAACTGCTCCGAATGGAAGAGACGTGTTAAAGAGGCTTGTCGAGATGGAACCTGACGTCATTACCCTTGACCTGGAAATGCCAAGGATGGACGGCCTGGAGACATTGAGATATATCATGAGCGAATGGCCCACTCCGGTGATCATTCTCAGCGGGCATTCTGCTGAAGGAGCCCGGATGGCACTGACCTGCCTGGAATATGGCGCAGTCGATTTCGTGGCCAAATCACCCAATGGCAGCCGTTTTCCTGTGGAGGAATTGATATCCAAAGTGAAACTTGCCTCAGGTGTCGAGGCGGACAAAGTGAGGTTTGCTCCGACTGAATATGACCTGAAGACAAAGATATCCTCAAAATCCTTGAATAGAAGGGGCTCTGCCGATTCGATAGTCCTTATAGGGGCGAGTACCGGTGGCCCGCAGGCAGTGATGGAGGTCATTCCCAGGCTTCCAGCCGACCTTGAAGCTGGAGTCCTGCTGCTGCAGCACATGCCACCGAATTTCACTCGTTACATGGCCGAGAGGCTTGACGCGCGTTCATCCATGAGTGTCCGGGAGGCTGAAGAAGGCGACGAGTTGATTCCCGGCCATGTCCTGGTAGCTCCGGGAGGGATGCATCTCTTTCTTGACGAGAGTCACGGGAAACGGAAGGTCATGTTGCTTCCCCGAAACCAGCTTCGTCGGAGCGCCTGCCCCTCGATAGATTTTGCGATGACGTCTTTTGCGCCCGAATTCAAGCGTAACCTTCTTGCCGTAATCCTTACCGGCATGGGACGTGACGGTGCAGCGGGGGCGGTGGCAGTGAGAAAATATGGAGGGCGGGTTGTCTGTCAGGACAGGGAGACGAGTATGATCTTCGGAATGCCCGGAGCAGTAATAGGTGAAGGGATGGCAGAACAGGCTCTGCCGGCCAGCGAGATAGCCGAGTGTATAGAGAACATCGTCTCAGAGTTTTCGAAACCTGGACATGAATATAAAGACAGGGTGAGAGTGCATGGAAACGACTGATTATTTGGCCCTATATGTGAGTGAGACGAACGAGATCCTCCAGGGTCTCGAGGAAAGCATCATGGATCTCGAGAATGGTGGAGATCATGAGGCTTCGATCGAAGAGATGTTCCGTAACGCTCACAATCTGAAAGGGATGTCAGGAGCTATGGGATATGAGTTTCTGGTTGAGGCCAGCCATGCTCTCGAAAGCATTCTCGACGGTTGTAAACGGGGAGTACTCAAAGTCGAAGATTCCGAGTTGGATCTTCTCCTCAGGGTGGTCGATCTGCTTGGAGCTCTTGTGAGGTGGACTATCGATGGGAAGGGCGATGGAAGAGGGGAAGAGTTGCTCGGTGAACTGCTCGTTCTCATGTCGCCGATGAGTAAAAGGATCGTCAATCAGGAAAACAAGCTGACGCATGAAACGGGGCTGGCATCAGACAATCCGGGTTCGTCTGTTGTTGCTCCCCTGCATCAGTCCGATTCGGAAATCAAGGAGGCTGGTGCCTCGGACAGTGAAAACGATTCTTCTCGCCAGACGGGCGACTATAACAGAGGGATTACATCAACAAGAGTCGACCTGGAAAGACTCGATTGTCTTATGGATCTTGTCGGCGAGTTGATCATCGGCAGGATAAGACTGAGTAGTCTCGCACGCGAGACGGGATCAAGGGCATTGTCGGACGAGCTCGGCTCGTTCGGGAGGCTTATTTCAGAGATACAGAAAGAAGTCATGGAGGCAAGACTTGTCCCGGCTGGACAGGTCTTTCACAGGTTCAAGCGCCTGGCGAGAGATGCCGGGAGAGAGCTTGGGAAGAAAGTCGATTTTACGATCAAGGGATCCGAGATCGGTCTGGACAGGACCATTCTTGAGAGTATGGCAGATCCGCTCATGCATCTGGTCAGAAACGCTATCGATCATGGTGTCGAATCTCCCGCTGAGCGCAAGGCCGCTGGCAAACCTGAGATTGCATCAGTCGTGTTGAGCGCCAGACGTGAACGGAACCAGGTCATTATAGCGGTGTCAGATGACGGACGCGGAATCGATCTTGAGAAGATAAATAAAGCTCGTAACGTGGCTGGGACCCGGGAGTCTGCCGGGACAAAACTCAGCGAAGAAGAATTGTGCAGGATCCTGACTGAAGCAGGATTCAGCACGAGAGATGAAGTCAGTCGTTACTCCGGAAGAGGAATCGGAATGAATGTGGTGGGCAAGATGATCGATTCGCTGGGTGGAACGCTTCATATAGACAGTAAGGCTGGGGAGGGAACTGAAGTAAGCATGTTTCTCCCGATCAATCTGTCGATCATCAAGGCCCTTCTGTTCTGTGTGGGGACAGACGTTCACGCGTTGCCTCTCGAGTATGTGAAGGAGACTGCAAGAGTCGAGCGCGGTTCTTTCAACACTGTCAGAGGCATGGAAGTATATGAGACTCTCGCCGGCCCCATACCGGTAATCCATCCTGGTGATATTTTCCAGGCGAATCTTGAGGATAATGAAGCACGGTATTTAAAGGTGATCATAGTAAGTATCGGAGGGAAAGAAGCCTGCCTTGTGGTGAACCGGGTACTCGGGCAGCAGGACGTTGTTATCAAGAGTCTGCCGACGATGGTCCGGGGAGCAAGCGGCATATCGGGAGCGACTATACTTGGGAGCGGGAAGATAGCTTTCATATGGGATCCAAAAGTTCTTTTTTACGGAAGGAGTACGTATGAGTCCAATAAAGAGGCCGTCGTACTTGAGAATTGATGCTTTGAAAGAGCTCGGGAATATCGGGTCTGCTCACGCGATCACGGGACTTTCCGAATTGCTCAGCAAAAGGATCGACGTCTCGATCACGAATGTGGACATTATCCCTCTGCAGATAATCTACACGCTGTTCAACGGTCCGGAATCGATGGTTTCGGTTGTATATCTCGAAGGGTACAGCGAAGAGTTCAGAGGGATGATGTTTCTGATATTCCCGAATCCCGAAGCTCAGAGGATGGTTGAACTGGCGACGGGCAACCAGGCCTCAAACCTGTTTGCTTCAGACGAGATGTCTTTGTCTACTCTCAAGGAGATAGGGAATATCATGTGCGGGTGTTACCTGAATACTTTGGCTACTTTCATAGGCCGAAAGATCATGCATTCTGTGCCTCAGCTGTCCATGGACATGCTCGGCTCGGTGATGGATTCGATCCTTGTCGACCTGAGTATGGAGTCCGACTACGCTATCGTCCTTGAAACTGCTTTTTCGTTTACGAAGGACAAGTGCAATGGATTTCTGTTCTTTATACCGACTTCGGATTCGATCGATACGATATTCAGTGCAATAGGTGTCGAATAACAACGAGAGGAGACAAGAAAGTGAAACCAAGAGTACTGGTAGTAGATGATGCAATTTTTATGAGGAAGATGATAACCGACATCCTTATCGGACATGGTATGGAGATCGTCGGTGAGGCAGATACAGGAAGCGGCGCCGTAGAGAAGTACGCAGAACTCAAACCTGATCTGGTAACGATGGATATTATCATGCCGGAAATGAATGGGATCGATGCGGTGAAGTCGATTATGGCCGCCGATTCGCAGGCGAAGGTCGTCATGTGCAGCGCTCTGGGTCAGCAGGCGCTTGTACAGGACGCGCTTGCCGCCGGAGCCAAGGACTTTCTGATCAAGCCTTTCAATCCGTCAAGGGTTATCGAAGTCGTATCGAAGATCCTCGGTCAGGTCCCGATAATGTAGGAAGGAAAGAACCGGGTATGCCACAGTTGAACGATAATGAGAAGGATATCCTGCTCAGTTTTGCGTCGCGGGTCGATCGGAACGATCCCGGAGCGCTTAACAACCTTGGAGTACTGTATTATCGCAAGGGAATCTATGACGAAGCGATAGCACAGTTCAAGGAAGCACTCAAGATCGATTCCAGGTTCGATCTGGCGAGAGAGAACCTTCAGTATCTCTTTGCCGAGACGAAAATGGAGGATCCCGATGTAAGCAGGTGGAAAAAAGAGGTCGAAAGTGATCCTGGCAACGATGAAGCACTGCTGAGACTCGGAGTGAGCTATCAGAATATGGGATGGCTCAAGGAGGCTTCGGAGACACTGGGAGAAGTGGTCGCGAAAAATCCCGACCACTACATGGCCCGAATTCATCTCGGTACCGTACTCAAAGCCAGGGGACTTCACCAGCAGGCTCTGGAGCATTATCTATGTGCTTCGGACAAGGTCAGGAAGTCGGCTGTCTTTTTCACGGATCTGGGCGAGATATATTACAATCTCGGGCGTACGGATGAAGCGATCACCGAATTGATGGCTGCCATCAAACTTGATGCTGATTACTGGAGATCGCATTTTCTGCTGTCGTTCGCTTATGGAGATATCGGTCATTTCCAGGAGGCTATCGAGGAGGGCAGGATAGCATCGAAGCTGAATCCTTCGTTCCAGAACACGGAAGCCAATCTTGCGCTTTCCAATTTCAAGGACGGGGATCAGGATCCAATGGCTTCCGCCATGGGAAAAGAGATCCCCAGCCTCGAGAGTACGTCGTTTACGCTGGGTGTCGCCTACAGGGAGCGGGGATATTACAAGGAAGCTCTGCAGGAACTCAACAAGGCTCTGTCCGATATGCCGGAGAAAGACAGAGTTTATATAGAGCTCGGCAAGATCCATATGTCCGAATCCAACGAGAAGGAAGCCCTGACAGCTTTTCTCAAAGCGCTCGAGGAGAACACGGAGAACGCGGAAGCGTTCAGACTCTGCGGATGTATTTATCATCTTCAGGGCCATTACCGAAAGGCAGGGATCTGTTATCTTCAGGCTTTCAGGTTGAATTCCGGAGATGCTGACACGATGAATAACCTGGGAGTACTTCTGTACCAGGCGGGATTGTACGAGGATGCTGAAAGGATGTTCAAGAAAGGACTGAACCTGAGTCTCTATAATCTCGAACTCAATTACAACTTCCTTACATGCAATCTTCTCAAGGAAGAATACCTGATGGCGGAGAACTTGATTCAGAGACTCGAGGCGTTTGTAGGGAAAAGTCCTATGCTGTACGAGAAGAGAGCGATTCTTCACTACAAACTCAACAGGATGACACTCGCCCTTTTCGATATAGAGAGTGCCTTGACATTCGACAAGAATCACGCGGATGCGCTCTACCTCAAGGGATTGATCTTTCTGCGCGAAGAGAATTTCCATGACGCGATCGAATCGATTCTCGGTGCTGCCAGTATCTGTTCCGAGTACAGAGGATTCCATTTTTTCCTCGCAGTGGATGAAAATGTGAAGGCCGATCCAGTAAGAATAGAGAAGACACTTTCCGGGGATCCGGACGACGAACTGATAGAGATCCTTCAGGCTGGAGTTCACAGGAGGTTCGACAAGATCAGGGAATTTCTTATGGCCGTTGTGGAGGATGGGATAAAGGAAGTAGAGAGCGGAGAGATAGCTGGAGGTGTTTCGCGAGCTGATGCTCCAGGAAATGCCCCTGAACACAAAGATAAAAATTCGTCTGCAATAGATGTGGCGGAGGAGAAATCAGTGCCAGGTGAGAATGGAGATGCTGTCGAAGTCATATCAGACTCTGATAACGCGTCGGACGAAGAAACAGGCATCGATCTCCTTGAAGAGATCAGATTCGATATTTAGTCAGGGAAAGGAACGCGTGATGGCCATCCAGTCGTCAATACAGGAACTCGGTCTTTTTGATTTGTTTCAGCTGCTTCATATGAACAGCAAGACAGGCAGACTGATAATAACCGATACTGGCAAGAACAGGGAAGCTCAGGTGCTTTTCCAGGAGGGTTCCGTATGTATGGCATCGACACACGACAGATCCCCGAAGTCGGTCGAGATGCTGCTCGAAGAATGGGGTGTTATCGATGAGACATCTTTTCAGAATATAGAAAGGTCCTTGAGAAACCATAAGAGTATGATTGATTGTCTTCAGGCCGAGGGCATTTCTTCGCGGCCACACCTGGAGAGTTTCTTTTCATCACGGATACGTGAATGCGTCTATTCCCTGTTCAAGTGGGAAACTGGCGAATGCAGGTTTATTGAAGAGGAACTTGATTCAAGACGAGAAGTTCTCATCCTGTTGAACACGGAAAACCTTATTATGGAAGGTGCCCGTCGGATCGATGAGTGGTCGAATATCAAGAACAAGGTTCCTTCCAGACATTCGGTATTCAGATTCTGTCAGGGTAATGAACAGGACCAGAGGCTGAACCTGAAGCCAAAGGAATGGGAGATCCTGTCGCTGATCGATGGCAACCGGTCGGTACATGAGATAAACAATCTTGTCAGTGAGGAACTATTCACGACGAGCAAATTGATATACGGCCTTGTGGTGATGGGGGTCATCGAGCTGACTGTCGATGAGGAAGCTATAGAGATCTCTCATAACAGCGAGGAGAGGGTCGACGAACTTATTCGAGAGGGCAGAAGCTATTATAGCAGGCTCAATCTTGAAAAAGCAGCCACAGAATTCGAAAAGGCTCTTCAGGTCGATCCCGAATGCTTCGAGGCACTCAGGATGCTAGGGGAGATTTACTACAAACTCGACAGATTGAGCGAGGCGCTTGCATATCTTCGCAAAGCGAGAGCGCAAAGGCCATACAACCAGAAGACGATGTTTATTAAAGGCTATCTGCATGCCCGTCTTGGTGAGGTCGATCTGGCGCTCAACGAATGGAATGATCTCCGTGAACAGGCCCGTAATCCGAAAATAATCGAACTCGTCAAACACCGGATCTCTGTTGCGATGGAATGGGAAAAGGTGCTGCAGGAGTATTGATCTTCGGAATCTGACGGTATCTGTCATTATTCAGCCACAAGCGGTAAAGCGCGGCGAAACTATCCACTTCCATATCTCCACGGACAAATGTTATATTTTCCGTTCACGTACACTGTGTGCAGCTGTTTCCAATTCGAACCAGCCGGGGACAATATGGGTGAGATATTTGCTTTGGCGACTGCGTTTGTGTGGGCATTCGCTGTTATTCTATTCAAGAAATCCGGAGAAAAGATACCACCTTTCGCGCTGAATTTCTTCAGGGTCGGTGGGGGAGCACTTCTTTTCGTGATCACACTCATTGTTATTAAAGAACCGTTGTGGGGCAGGGCGCCTCTCAAAGATTATTTGATTCTGGTATTAAGCGGATTTCTTGCTATCACTATAGCTGACACATTATTCCACAAGTGTCTGAATATTGTCGGCGCCGGAGTAAACGCTATCGTTGACACGCTCTACTCTCCGTTCATAGTTTTTTTCGCCTTTACCCTGCTGGGAGAGAGGCTCACTTACTGGCATTATGCCGGGATGGTCGTGATCTTGTCCGGAGTGCTTCTCTCCACAAGGATCGATCCACCCGAGGGGACAACGAAAAAGCAAATGGTGACAGGCATCGCCTGGGGAGTGTTGTCGATGGCCACGCTGGGCCTGGGAATAGTCATAGCAAAACCGGTGCTGGATCGATCGCCCGTCGTATGGGCTACGGCGGTCAGGCAGATCGGCTGTTTTCTCACCATGATCCCGGCGTTGCTCCTGCCGAAGGTAAGGCGCGAGGTGTTTGCCACATTCGTACCTCAGAAGCACTGGAAGTTCATGATTCCCGCGACGGTGCTGGGATCATTTCTGGCACTCATTCTGTGGATAGCCGGGATGAAATACACTCAGGCAGGTACAGCCGCCATACTGAATCAGACGAGTTCGATACATATTCTGATCCTCGCCTCTATCTTTCTGAAGGAACCGTTTACCAGGAACAAGGCAGTCGCGGCTGCCCTCGCCATCGGAGGCGTTCTGATGGTGACCCTGGGTTGAGCGATCGGAACGAATCTTATCTCAGATAAACGATCTTTTTCGTCTGATTGAAATCATCCGCCGCCACTCTCATGAAATACACACCTGATGCAACTGGTCTGGCTGCATTGTCCTTCCCGTTCCAGTGGATCTGGTACTGACCTGCTTCCCTGTCTCTGTCTTCGAGTGTGCGGATCAGTCGTCCGGCTGTGTCATATATTTTCAGTACGACCCTGGCCGGTGACGCGATCGAGTACGTGATCGTCGTGTTGCCGTTAAACGGATTCGGGTAGTTCTGGGCAAGCATGTTCACGTACGAAGGCAGGTCTCCCGTGTCTGTAGTCGTGCCGTCGATGCAGTCTCCGCCTACGTTGGAATACCCGCTTGCGTATCCGTTCAGGTCGATGATATTGACTCGGTAATACATGCAGCTGTCAAGGTCGCTATCCTGGTAGCTGTTCTCGTCCGGCGGTAATGTCGTCAGGAAATTCGATTCGTCGGGAATGAAATTTTCAGATGAATCGGCATAGATCGCAAAGTAATCAAGGCCTCCCGGAAGTCTTGCGTCCCAGGTGATCTCGATCGTCGTATCGTTTATGGCGGTGGCGGCCAGATTCTGAACGTATTCGGGAGCCAGACTCGAACTGCCGGGCCCGCCGAATGCTCCGATATCAGATAGCGATCCGTCGATGTCGCTGATCGAAGGGTCTCCCGTGTCTATGCCTCCCGAATGCAGAGAGAGCTGGTAATCGACCAGCAGTGTGTCTGAGTAGTGTGGATGCCTGAATATGTTTGTCGTATCGGGGATGATGACCGTCAGATCCTCCGGAGTGTTTCCATAGCAGTCGTTGTACTGGAATGTAATATTGGTAGCCATTGAAGGCTGAAATCCGTTCGGGCTGCCGTAAGTGATCATGTTGTTCCTGACATCCATCGAAACAGCGTTCAACATGAAAACGTTGCCCCCTGCGTATAGAGCGGTATTACGGTCGATAGTATTGTTCGTCCAGTCACCCCATGTGCTGTCCGCAAAGATACCGCCGGCCATCGAGGTCGTGTGGTTCATGGTTAAAATCGAATTTTCGATATCGAACTGCTCACCCTTGAGAAAGATACCTCCGCCAGATGAGACTGCGTCGTTTTCACCGATAAAACAGCCGGACAGCGAAACTCTCGAGTGATCACTGTAGATCCCGCCTCCGTTGCTCGATACACTATTGGAATATATGGAATCTCCGGATGAAATGGCAGTTGAGAGCCTCGCATAGATCCCTCCGCCTTCCCGGTATCCTGTATTGTCATGGATCGAGTTACCCGACAGGTTGATGGGCGCATGAAGGGCGTAGATGCCGCCACCGTTCCTCAGGCCGGTAAATTCCAGGTTAGACAGGCATCCAGAGATCGTGTTGCCTGTTATCGTGGCTGAAGCCTGATAGAGATATATCCCGCCGCCGCACTGGGCAACACAGTCGATGATCTTGTTGCCGGTGATAGTGACCGTGCCGTCGTAGCAGGCGATGGCGCCGCCCCCGCTGAATCCCGTGACACTGGTGTAGCCACATCCGGTGAAAACGTTATCCTTGATAAGGGCAGCGGAGCTGTAGGTCATCACTCCTCCGCCGTATATTCCGTTCAGAGGGAGAATAGCGGCCGTCCCGGTCCCGTTTACAAGGTGGAAGCCTTCGATGCCGGGAGTGCCGAGCAGGACTGAAACGAACGAGACCACGCTTCCTCCGGCAGATAAGGTCGTAACGTTGGTTTCGGGGTCTCTCGCGGTGAATGTGGTATTCCATCCGCCCATCATATGGATCGGTTTGGTGATCCCGACCGATTCGTTGTATGTGCCTTCACATACCATGATCGAATCATAGAACGCGGCAGCATCGACCGCGTCCTGGACCGATGTGGCGGCCCATGCCGGTGTCGAGTATGGGTAGATGTCGCCGCCGGTGGTTGAAACATAGCGGTATGGTTTGCCAGAGATCGTCAAATTTGCTTCGCTCATGTCATAACCGCCAAGAACTCCACCATAATACGCGATGACCTTGACCCTGGCCGTGGTCACAGGCATGTCGTCCACGTTCCATTCCCATGAAGTCGATGTGCCGGCGAGCCCCGTAACGAGTGTATAGTCGTAACTGTCTCCGCTGTTGATGCTGAGCAGCACACTGATCGAATCGGGGACCTCACGCGATGTGGTCCATTCTATAGTATAATCTTCGCCGACATCGAGGACCTCTCCACCTGTCGGAGCGGTTATGTCTACATAGACCGTGCTGGGCAGATAGGTGATCTGTCTGGTGCCATCCCCTATCGTGTTATTGCCGTACTGGACATAGCCGTACCCGTCCATTCCCCAGCCCAGCCCCCAACTGTTCTTGATGAGCCATGCGCCGTCTCCGCCACACTGGTTGTCGTCCCAGCCGACAATGAGAACGGCGTGGTAGCCGACTACCTCATCCACCCAGCTGAAACAGCCGAAGAGATAGTCGTAGAACCTGTCTACGATATCGATGGTGGTATAGACCGGTCCCGTCAGAAGGGCTTCCTTGATCGAATTCACATCATTCGAGACCGAAGTGTATCCCGTGATAAAGCCGACGGGTTCGCAGCTTGTCTCGGTACACGCGAGGTCGTCGCGATTGGCGTAGGGGATGCAATATTCGCGAACCTGGCCGTAATTTGTCATGATATAGTATGCGCCATATGAATTTCCGCCACCGCACCCCTGACTGTAGGGATTGCAGTAAAGAGTCTGTGCCTCGGACAGATCCTCTATCCTGTCGTCGTATATCCTCATGTGGGATTCAAGCTGCGCGACTGCGGCGAAAGCCCAGCACGCGCCGCAGCTGCCCTGGTCCTGAGTCGGAGTCGTTCCGTTGAGTGCTCGCCAGTCGAATGCAGGATCGTACATCGCGCCTTCAGGAGCCGTAATGGTCGGTAGTCCGCTCTCGACACCGTCCGGAAGCGGCTCTAACCCGCAGAGCCCGCGCTTTTCTTCAGCACTGAGCAATGACTTCGATGTGGTACCCGCTGTCCAGTGGAGCCCTTTTTTCTGGATCTCCCTGTTGATCTTTTCGATTCGCAGTGTTTCAGCTTCATCGGGTGTCTGTGTGAATGTGAGGCTGGTGAAGATCGAGACGATAAGGATGATAGCGGCGATAGATGCGACTACGCCGAAGATGGTCCGTCTTGAGGTCATATTTGAATCTCTCCTGTCCTGCTCGCTGGCTTCTGATTTCCGAACATTATAACGTTGCCGGTGGGTTGAATTTTCCGCGAATTCGATGCATGAGACTCTGGAAGATTATAACATATTGTAGCGTTTTGGACAACTCAAGGATATCTTATGACTTAAGGTAGCTGGAGTCATATTTTCCCATAGGATCCGGGAGTTCCCTGTGATTCCCTGTAGTTACGAAAATTAATAGTGAAAAAAGCGGGTGAACCGTCATGGGACTCAAGCTTTCGTTGGAACTTTAAGGTGGTTTGTGGTTATAAAAACGCTTAAAAGCAAATCGCCTCTATCTACCCTCCGTATTGGAAAGAGTGGTAGTTGGGACCAGAGATGTCGGTTCGGTTGTCCCTGGATCGTTGTTTTCGCCCTATCATGGTGTTATGTTGGGAGTTAGGTGGATGTTGGGTTGTTTTCAGGGAGGTATTTGTCCTTGAAAGGTATGTGGTAATTATGTAAATTCTGCATACTCTGATCAATGACAGAAGGGATAAGTCAACAGCTGGAGAGACTGGCGGACCATAACTGGACTGGAAAGCGTACGAAGAGGAGACAGGAAGATGTCAATAGACGTAAAACAGATCGGTGAAAAAGTCGAAAAAGAAAGCGCCGTGCTCGCGAGGATCCGTAGCGAGATCGAAAAGATCATCGTTGGGCAGGAGTACATGATAGAGAGGTTGATGATAGGCCTGCTCTGCAACAACCATGTGCTTATCGAGGGTGTGCCGGGCCTGGCGAAGACCCTGGCCGTAACGACCCTGGCCAAGTCGTTGAATGCTTCTTTCCAGAGGATCCAGTTTACACCAGACCTGCTGCCTGCCGACCTTCTGGGTACCCTGATCTACAATCCGCGCTCAGGCGAGTTCAGTACGAAAAAGGGGCCGATCTTCGCCAACATCATTCTGGCAGACGAGATCAACAGGGCTCCTGCCAAGGTGCAGAGCGCTCTTCTTGAGGCGATGCAGGAGAGGCAGGTGACGATCGGAGAGGAGAGTCATTTGCTGGACGATCCCTTCATGGTCCTTGCCACTCAGAACCCGATCGAGCAGGAGGGGACATATCCTCTTCCCGAAGCGCAGATCGACAGGTTCATGCTCAAGCTCAAAGTGACATATCCGAGTAAGGTCGAGGAGAAGAAGATACTGAAGAAGATGGCATCCTCCGCGCCGAAGCTCGAGGTCGAACAGGTCATTGAAAAGTCCGATATCTTCAGGCTTCGCAATCTGACAGACGAGATCTATATGGACGAGAAGGTCGAGGACTACATCATCGATATCGTTCAGGCCACCAGGAAGCCGGACGAATACGGCCTTGACGTGGCGAACCTCATCCAGTACGGAGCATCTCCACGAGCGACGATCTTCCTGGCGATGGCTTCGAGAGCTCATGCGCTGCTCCAGGGCCGCGGTTATGTCACTCCCCAGGATGTCAAGTCGATCGGCATGGATGTTCTCCGGCACAGGGTAATAATCACATATGAGGCCGAGGCTGAAGAGAAGACTTCAGAAGATGTGGTGACCGCGATATTCAACAATGTCGCTGTGCCGTGATAGCCCCGTGATTTTCTGACGGTCGGTCACTGATGGCCGGCTGATAGCAAGAGGCAGACGATTCTTAATATAAAGGTGATTTGGAAATGATTCCGGAAGAGCTTGCGAAAAAGATAAGGATCCTTCAGATAACGACTCGCAAAATCGTCAACGATGTTCTAGCCGGTGAATATGGCAGTGTGTTCCGGGGGCGCGGGATGGAGTTCGACGAGGTGCGCGAATACATGCCCGGTGACGAGATAAGGACGATCGACTGGAATGTCACCGCACGTACCGGCATCCCATATGTGAAAAGATTTGTGGAAGAGAGAGAACTTACAGTGATCTTCCTTGTCGACCTGTCCGCCTCGGGGACATTCGGCAGCGTCAAGAAACTCAAGAACGAAGTCGCTGCCGAGCTGTGTTCTTTGCTGGCGTTCTCCGCGGTGAAGAACAATGACAAGGTGGGACTGATAGTCTTCACCGACCAGATAGAGATGTTCATTCCCCCGAAAAAGGGGACACAGCACGTACTCCGCGTGATAAGGGAACTGTTGAATTTCAAGCCGAGGCAAGCCAGCACCGATATAGTAGGGGCGCTGGATTATCTCGGAAAAGTGACGAAGAAGAAGGCCGTTATTTTTCTCGTCTCTGATTTTCAGGCTGAAGGATTTGAGAAATCGATGCGGGTGATCGCCAGGCGTCATGACCTGGTGGCAGTGACTATTGTCGATCCCAGAGAAGTGAGTCTCCCGAATGTAGGTCTGCTCGAACTGGAAGATGCCGAAACCGGTGAGATCGTTCTCATCGATACGTCCAGTGGCGCGGTCAGGAAAAATTACGAAAGACTCGGGCGGGATCAATCGGCAAGGTTCCGGGAGTTGTTCGCCAGCATGGGAGTCGATCAGATAGAAGTGAAGACGGACAAAGACTATGTGCCGAGCCTGGTGAAGTTTTTCAAGGCCAGGGAGGGCAGGTACTGATGATCAAAAGAAGGAGTGACTGGGAGCATGAGTGATTCAAGAAAAGCGGATGAAGGTTCCACTCTTGGTGACGAATTAAGAGAGAGCCTGAATCAGGGCAGGAATCTGAACAGGGGTGGCAGGGGGCTACATGTCCTGCTGGCATTTGTGCTTGTCATTTCCCTTGTGAATCTATTTGTGCTGGTCATCGACAATAAAGGTAATGGAAATGGTGGTATGCCCGGTGGCGATACAGGCCTTTCCGGCGAAGCACTGGAGAGACTCGCACTAAAACTCGAACGGCAACAGTTGCACGGCGCCGCAGCCCGCGCCTGGACGGACTATATATCCGCGACCAGGCCCTCAGGAGAGGAAAGCGCGGGGATATGGTATCGGATAGGAAAGCTCTACCAGGGTGGAGGCGATCTCGAACGTGCTCTCGATGCTTACTACAGAAGCGAAAGTATCGAGCATCTAAAGGATCTCGAAGCAGAACTGTCGCTGAGAGTGTCGGAGTGCCTTGAGCGGCTGGGAAGGTTTGCGGCACTGAGGTCAGAGCTGGAGAGCAGGACCGCTCTCGATCCGGACGCGCCCACCGCAGGCGAAGAGGTACTGGCAGAGATCGGCAGCTGGAAGATTAGCAGATCCGATCTTGAAAAGATGGTCGAAGCAGAGATCGAGGCGCAACTGTCATCGGTGGCGGGCGGCCTGCCTCCCGAACAGAGGAAGGCACAGAAGGACAGGCTTCTCGCCGAGGTTCTTTCCGAGGATCGTCAGCAGCAATTGCTCGAGAGATTTATCGCTGAAGAAGTGTTATATATGCGCGCGATGGAGGAGAGGCTGTACGACGATGCGGCGTACAGGGAACTCGCGAGTAATCTTGAGAAGAAGATGTTGATACAGAAATATATGGACGGTCAGTATGCCGCCAATATCAATATCAGCGATCAGGAAGTACGTGAATATTACGAAGCACATAAGGCTGATTTTATGAAAGACGGGCGGCAGATGGATTTCGAAGAAGCCGGGCAACAGGCATACGCGATGCTAAGGCGGAAAAAAGAGATGGAGATACAGGCTCAACTCATCGGCTTTCTGATGGACGAGTATGACGTAGTCGTCCACCAGTCGAAGTCTGGCGGGTAAAAGCAGACGGACTGATAGATATGAGTAATGACAGGCTGAAAATATTCAAGGCTTTCTCGGGCAGTATCCTCCTTGTGCTGGTGGTCATGATGCTATCCTGCAGCGATGGGGATCTTTCCGGCAAGGTGGCCGATTACGAGATCGACAGGACATTTACCCGGGGGCCGGTCGATTTTCGTGTCGCGGTGAGCAGAAAGGAAGTCACGATCGCGGACAGGCTCGATCTGCTTGTCGAAGCGAGGGCCAGAGAGGGATATGTGGCCGAGTTGCCCGGGTTCGGTGACAAACTGGATCAGTTCGGGATCGTCGACTACACTTCTCCTCCCCCGAGACTTGAAGAGGGTGGAGTCGTCGTCACTTCCAGGGTCTACGAACTCGAGCCTTTCCTTTCGGGGGAATACAAGATACTTCCGATGATGGTCACGTTTCGCGAAGAGGGAGACTCCATATCGACTTACTCGGTCGAGTCTGACACGTTGAAGGTCACGGTCCTTTCGATCCTTCCCGAGGACATGGCCGAGCTTGAGATGAAAGATATCGCCGGACCGGCCGCGATCCCGGCGAGCAGGCGATGGCTCTACATCACGGCTGGCGCGATGGCCCTGGCAGCTGCCACGGTCCTTCTATACCTGAGATTCAGAAAAAAGAGGACCGTCACTGACAGGATAATCCTGGCACATGAAAAGGCGTTCGCCCTACTGGAAAGACTGTTATCCGAGGGGCTGGTCGAAGAGAAGAGATATTCTGAATTCACGGAAAGAGTGTCAGATATCCTCAGACATTATATAGAGGATCGGTTCGGCCTGCGGGCACCGGAGAGGACGACAGAGGAATTTTTAACCGAGGCGGGAAGTGGGCTTGATGTAGAGGATGAGCAGAAACGTATGTTGAGGGATTTCCTGGCCCACTGCGATCTGGTAAAGTTCGCGGCGTTCGAGCCATCTGAAGATGATGTTAAAAAGACATTCGGCACCTGCCGTGATTTTATAGATATGACGAAGAAAGAGGAGGAGGTGAACGGCGGGGCCGAGCAGGCAGCCGAGGTAGCATGATCAGATTTGCGTCACCATGGGCATTTATCCTGTTGCTGGTCATCCCGGCTGTTCTTCTGTATCTGAGCCGGAAAGACCGTGGCGGTTCGATCAGGTTCTCCTCTCTCGCCAACGCAAAGGTGGCGGGAAAGTCGATGCGGCATCGTCTTGCCTGGCTCCCATTGATGACAAGGATAGTGATCATCGCCCTTATCGTGACAGCCCTTGCCAGGCCGCAACTGGGCAGGGAGAAGGTAAAGGATGTCACAAAGGGTGTCGCGATAGAGATGGTTATCGACAGGTCGGGCAGCATGAACGCAGAGATGGAATACAAAGGGCGGCGCCTGAATCGTCTCGAAGTGGTCAAGAGAGTCTTCGAGGAATTCCTCATAGGAAACGCCGAGACCCTCGAAGGGCGGCCAAACGATCTGGCGGGAATGATATCGTTCGCCAGATACGCTGACACCATGGCCCCCCTGACCCTGGGCCACGGCGCGTTGCTCAGGTTCCTCGATACCGTCAAGATAGTAAAACGTAAGAGCGAGGACGGTACAGCGATAGGCGATGCGCTGGCGCTCGCCGCCGCCAGGCTCAAGACCGCCGAGGAAGACCTCGCCAGATTCGCCAGTGAGACAGGCGACAGGGAATACGAGATCAAAAGCAAGATCATAATCCTGCTTACGGACGGCCAGAACAACTCGGGACTCAGATCACCCGCTGAAGCGGCGAGCCTGGCTGCGAGGTGGGGAATAAAGATATATGCGATAGGTGTCGGAGGAGGAGAGAGTGTAAACACGGTCAACACGCTCTTTGGGAATTTCAAGGTCCCCACCATGAACAGGGTCGATACGAGGCCGCTGGCTGCTATTGCCGACCTGACAGGCGGAGTATTCAGGCTGGCGAAAGATGAGAAATCACTCCGCGAGATCTACGAGGAGATAAACGAGCTGGAGAAGAGCGAGATCGAGTCGATCAGATACGTCGATTACAGGGAACTCTTTGTTCCGTTCGCGGCGGTGGCGCTGGTTCTGCTGGCCCTTGAAGTGATCCTCTCGACACTGGTCTTCAGGAGGATACCGTAACAATGCAGCTGGGAAACGTCAGAATACTTCTTTTGTTGTGGCTGGTGCCGGTACTGGCGATGCTGTATTTCTGGGCCGCGTATAAACGGCGACAGGGTTTGAGGGTATTTGTCGAGGCTGATCTGCTGAAGAAGATTTCGATGTCGATCAATCACGCCGCAAGGCGGGCAAAGGCTGCCCTCGTGATAATCGCTGCTGTATTCATTGTCGTTTCTCTGGCCAGGCCCGCGTGGAATCCGAAGCCGAGGACGGTCGAGAGACGGGGCAGGGATATCATGTTTGTCCTGGATGTCTCCCGATCGATGATAGCGGAGGACCTCGCTCCGAACAGGCTCGAGAGGGCAAAGCTCGCCATCGGTGACATGGTTGCCAGCCTGGAGGGCGACAGGGTAGGGTTGGTCGTGTTCGCTGGGACGGCCGCGTTGAAATGCCCCCTTACTCTCGATTACGGATTTTTCAGCCTGATGCTCGAAGATGTCGATCTTAACAGTATCGCCAGAGGCGGGACGATGATCGGCGATGCTTTGAGGAAGGTGCTCGATGAAGGCTTTGACGATCAGGAAAAGAAATACAAGGACGTCATCCTGATAACAGATGGTGAGGATCACGATTCCTTCCCCGTGGAGGCCGCAGAAGAGGCCGGCAGGCGGGGCGTCCGAATAATAGCCATAGGGCTGGGAGATGAGCATCAGGGAAGGCGGATCCCGGTAACCGACGCTCATGGGAACAAAGCTTTCCTGAAGTACGACGGGCAGGAAGTATGGAGCAGGCTCGATGCGGCCACCCTGAGGAAGATGGCGAACGTCACTCCCGGCGGAAGGTACCTCAATGTGGCTACCGGAGCGATAGACCTCGGTGAAGTCTATGTGAAACTGATCGCCGGTGAGGAGAAACGGGAGATCGAATCATTGACGATCAAGTTGTACGAAGAAAAATATCAGATCTTCCTTGCGATAGCGTTGATATTCCTTGTGGCCGAGTTGATAGTCACGGAGCGGCGGCGGGTCAAGGCGCCGGCACGTAGTTCAAGTAGTACGACGGGTGGTCCGTCGGCAGGTTCTTCCGGACATGCTTCAGGTATTATTAAACTGATTGTTCTTTCGGTCCTGTTAGCTGGTATGATCCTTGGTGCTACCGCTTCGCCCGCGATGGCCGAATCAGCAGGGAGCCTGGTCTCGAAGGGAAACAGCAGTTTCGACTCGGGTGAGTTTGAAAAAGCGCTTGGGTTTTACGAACAGGCTTCGGTCAGATCTCCCGAATCGCCGATAGTCGCCTTCAATCTCGGTGACGTCTATTACCGGATGGAGGACTACGCTAAAGCGAGGGAGAAATTCCAGGAAGCGGCAATGAAGACCAGAGATCTGTCACTTGAAGCGAGGGCGTGGTTCAATACAGGCAATTGTGCATTTAACGAGGGGACGCGGCAGACAGACAGCGACATGGAGAAGGCTCTGCAGGCGTACCAGGAATCGGTGGGGTTCTACCAGACCGCACTGGAGAAAGATCCCCAGCTGACTGACGCGGCACACAATATGGAAATAGCGAGGTTGATCATCAAGGACCTCATGGATAAATTACAGAAGCAGAAAGAGGCGATGGAAAAGCAGCAGGAGAAGCTGAAAGCTGTTGTGGATTCGCTGGTGGCAGCGATAAAGAGACAGGAGAAAGTAATGAAAAATTCTCTTGTCCTCGACGACGACGGGCAGAAGATAGCTGCTGGCTGGAAAGAGAATGTGGCTGCTGAAGAATCGGCTGAGCGAGACGTCCGATCATCGACCGTGTCGGTGAAGGACAGGCTGAGCGAACTTTTCCAGGACGAGATACCCGAGCCTGTGCAGCAGGCGTCATCGCATCTTGACTCTGCCATCGTAAACCAGGATGATGCAGTCGTCGATCTTGCCAATGCAGAACCGGGGACGTCGGCTGTAGACCAGGAACAGGCGCTGATCCAGATGAAGAAGGCGCTCGAGAAGTTGACGAAGAACGACGATCAGAAGCAGAAGGGGCAGGATAAAGATCAGAAGGACCAGCAGCAGCAGGATCAGCAGCAGCAGGATCAGAAGGGCGACCAGAAGCCTCCCGATCAACAGGATCAGCAGATGAAGCAACAGCCCCCGAGAAACGAAACGGCCCGGGCGATCCTCGAAGAAGAGAAGGAAAACAGGAAAAAGAGAAAGCAACAGGCCGGCAGCGGGCACAAGAAGGTGGAGAAGGACTGGTAATGGATATGGAGTTTCAGCTGGACGGATCGCTCGATGGACGTCGAAGGTCTCTGCTCGCTGTGGTAGCGGGAGGCTTTCTCGCCCTTGCGATCACCCTTGTCCTGGTGTGGCCCGGCGGAGCAGTTGCGGCTGATATCAGTGTGATTGCCAATGTCGAGTCGAGAGATGTTTACGTCGGCGAATCATTTCTTTTTCAGATCGTGATCGATGGGTCAGGGGAAGTCATTGAACCTGACGTGTCGGGCCTTGCCGGATTCATCGTGCAGTTCATGGGCGGCTCGAACAATTCGAGCCAGTCGATATCTGTGATCAACGGCCGTGTCCAGAGGACAGTCCATAAGGGTTTTACATTAACCTACAGGCTCACCCCGAAGAGCCCGGGGCGTGTGACTATTCCCTCGATCAATATCAATGTAGAGGGGACCGTTTTCAAAACGGACCCGATAACGATATCTGTGAAGAAACCCGAGGAGAGTGAGGATTTCAAATTGAAGATCGAACTCTCCCGTGACGCCTGTTATGTGGGAGAGCCGGTGGTGCTGACCGTCACATGGTATCTGAACAGAGACGTTGAGGCCTTTAATTTTACCGCTCCGATCCTGGAGAATGATGCTTTCGACTTTGAACTTCCAGAAGTGAAGATAGACCAGTCTAAAAAGTATTTCAGGATCCCGATGGGCAGTGGTGAAGTCATCGCCGAAAAGGGACAGGGGATGTTGGATGGGAAACGGTTTGTAACCCTGACATTCAGGCTCGCGTTGATTCCCAGGCAGGATGGGATGTTCGATATTCCGGAATTCATCGTCGCGTGTGAATCTGGAACAGGGATCAGGAACCGCAGGGATTTTTTCGACGATTTCTTCTCCGACAATTACAGGGGGAGATGGCGCGGCAGTCTCAAAAAATATGTTGTTCCATCGAACAGCCTTTCCCTGTTCGTGAAAGATCTGCCTCTTGAGGGCAGGCCAGACGGATTTGCGGGGCATGTGGGCGAGCTGAAGATCTCGACGACAGCAGATCCGGTCGAAGTCAGCGTCGGTGATCCGATTACAATGAATATCGTCATCGAGGGTCCCGACTATCTGGGCAGGATCGATCTTCCGTCCCTCGCGAATCAGCCGGGAATGGAGGAGGATTTCAAGATTCCCGAGGAGAGAGCGGACGGGCGGGTCGCGGAAAAGAAGAAGATATTCACTCAGACTTTGAGGGCCAGACATGACGACGTGAAGGAGATCCCTGCCATAAGGATCGCCTATTTCGATACGGGAAAAGAAGAATATAGGATAGCCTCATCGGATCCGATCCCTCTTGTGGTCAGGGAGACGAGGGTCGTTACGGCAAGTGACGCCGAGGGCCTGGTGCATGGACCGGGAGGAAGCCCTCTGGAGAAATGGAAAGAGGGTATAGCATACAATTATGAGGGCGGTTCAGTGCTTTCAGATCAGGAAGCGGGGTTGGATTCTCTCTATGAGCGCCCTGCTTTGCTGGCGCTTGTCCTTGTTTTTCCGCTGCTGTTCGGAGTGACTCTGGTGTCGAAGGCCATGATCGAAAAAAGGTCTGCCGACCCGGCGGGAGTGAGAGCTAGAGGGGCTCTCAGGAGACTTAATAGTGGCCTTGGATCTTTGACGAAGGCAGGAAGCGCGGGAGGTGGGGAGTTCAGTGATATGGTGATGGAACTTCTCAAGAAGTATCTCGGCGACAAACTGGACAGGAGCGGCGCCGCGTTGACGGCAGAGGAGACTGAACGGATAATGGAGGGAAAAGGACTCGATCCCGAAACGATATCGTCCGTAAGAGAAGTCTTCGACGAGTGCGAAAGATGGGCCTATTCAGGGCTTGCGGACAGCGAAGAGAGAAGGCAGGACCTTGCCGGCAGGATCCGGGACGCCGCGAGAAAACTGGACAGGAGACTGTAGCGGTAGACATGCTGGTATAAAGAGGAGAAATGCAGGGATTATCTGAATGAAGAAAATGTTCTCTATAAGACGTTTTAAAATATCCGCGGCGGCCGTTGTGTTTACTGCCGTCGTGATCTGTGCTGCTGGTGATGCTGTCCCGCAGAGTTCGGTCTCTCTCGATGAATATCTTGTTCGCGGTGACGATGCGTTCCGCAGGGGGATGGAACTGGACAGCTCCGACCCCGACGCTGCGAAGGACTACTATCGCAGAGCGATCCTGAACTTCGAGCATATCGCTGAAGAGGGCGGCGTGCAGAATGGAAAGCTCTATTACAATATAGGCAACGCGTGGTTCCGCATGGACGACCTCGGAAGGGCCATCCTGAATTACAAGCGGGCGGCGCTGTTCTCTCCAAACGATCAGAACCTTGCTCAGAACCTCGAATATGCCAGAACCAGGCGTGTGAGCAGGGTAGAGGTCCCCGAAAGAGAAATAATATTCAAGACGCTTTTCTTTATTCACTATGATATTCCCTCGAGGGTCCGGCTCGCGGTATTTATAGCGGCCTTCGCCCTTGTCTGGATGTCTGCCGGGGCCTGGCTTTTCATGAGGCGGGGGTATCTGAAGATCATGATCACCGTTTTCTCGATAGTAAGCGTTATCTTTATGGTGTCGCTTTCTGTAGAGATGGCAAGCCGATCAAGCAGGCCGGAAGGTGTCGTGGTCGCCGGGGAAGTCATTGCCCGCAAAGGGGACGCGGAGACATATCAGCCGAGCTTCACAGAGCCACTCAGTCCCGGCACAGAGTTCAGGCTTCTCGAAAGACGGACTCAGTGGTGGCATATCGAACTCGAGGATGGGGCGAGATGCTGGATACCTGCGGGAGCTGGAGAAACTGTGATAAACTGGTAAATCGTCATTCTTTGAAAATATAGATATAATAATAACCTGGACGAAAGGAGAGGTTGATGAAGACCGGATTCAAGACTTCTATAGTCTCGCTGGCAATCATCGCCATGCTGGTTGTAGTATCGTCGGCCGTGTCGGCAGTGGACAGGGGACTGGACAAAGGGACATTGAAGGAGATAAAAAAGTCGTTCGAGCTTACTCCGGAAAACAGGGCACTGATGAATGCCATCTCGAACAACGATATTAACGATCTCACTTTCAACAGGGAGATCTATAACGAACATAACGAGATCTATACTGACAAGGTCGAGGCGAAGGGGATCACCAACCAGAAGAGCAGCGGGCGTTGCTGGATGTTCGCGGGGCTCAATATGATGCGCCCGGCTGTGATGAAAAATCTTAATCTCGATGAGTTCGAATTCTCCGAGAATTATCTTTTTTTCTACGACAAGCTGGAGAAAGCGAATCTCTTTTTAGAGGCAGTCATCGAGACAGCCGATCGCGATATCGACGACAGGGAACTTCAGGCTCTGTTCAGGGGCCCCGTACCTGACGGTGGCTGGTGGAATTACTACGTCGACCTGATCGACAAGTACGGTGTGGTCCCGCAGTGCGTCAGTCAGGAGACGAAGCATACCAGTGCCACACGAAGAATGAATGGGATGCTTGACCATATGGCTCGTGTCGATGCTGTCGAACTGAGGAAGATGGTTTCCGGCGGCTCGTCACCCGGGGAGATAAGCGGCCGCAAGGTCGAGATGTTGAAAGATTTCTACAGGGTCCTGGTCCTTCATATGGGCGAACCGGTGGAGAAATTCACCTGGAGGGTCAAGGACAAGGACGACGATGTGATAGAGAAGGTGTACACACCACAGTCTTTCTATAAGGAAGCGGTCGGCGTCGATCTGCAGGAATATGTTGCCCTCTTCGACTACCCGGCCTACGAGTACAACAAATATTACGAGGTGAACTATTGCCGAAACCTGTACGACAGGCCCGACATGGGTTTCATAAATCTCGGCGCTGAGGAGTTGAAGAAATACGCCGTAAGGGCGATCCAAGATGGTGAGCCGGTATGGTTCTCTGCCGACATAGGTAAGGCGAATGACGGTGAGCACGGTATCTTAAAGCCCGGGATGTTCGATTACGATGGCCTTTTCAGCATAGACGGGGATATCTCCAAAGCTGACCTGATACAATTCAGGGGCACCTCTCCGAACCACGCGATGGTGTTTGTCGCTGTCGATCTGAAAGACGGAAAGCCGGTCAAGTGGAAGGTGGAGAACTCCTGGGGGACCAGCCGGGGTTCGGCGGGTTTCTGGGCGATGTACGACGAGTGGTTCTCGAAATATGTTTTCAGTGTGATCGTCCACAAAAAGCACCTGCCTGCGAAGATCGTAAGACTTCTTGATACGGAGCCGCAGAGGATTCCCGCATGGGACCCGATGCGCTCTGCTTTTGATAGGGAGTGATAGTGTTGTTAAGATTGACGATCATTCTTTGTCTTTTTACGTTGGGTGTAACGTTGCCCTCGGGCAGTTCGGCCCAAAGCGATCCTGTTATCAAGGTCATCTACAACAATGTAGTCGATGATGAAGACTTTGAACGCGCCGGGGGATTCAGCTGTGTCGTCGAGGGCCTTGAGAAGACGATCCTGTTTGATACGGGTGGAAACGGCACCATCCTCATGAAGAACATGGCAAAGATGGGGATCGATCCAGGGTCTATAGACCTGGTCTTGTTGTCGCATTTTCACTGGGACCATACCGAAGGCCTGGATGAATTCCTGAAAAAGAACAGCAAGGTGATTGTATTTGCTCCCGCGTCATTTCCGGATGAATGGAAAACGGGACTTCGCCGGAACAAGATCAGGCTTGTCGACGTCAGTGGTCCGATGATCCTCTGTGAGGATGTATTCACGACAGGAGAACGGGGCAGCGAGATAGTCGAACAATCACTCCTGATAAAAACAACGGGAGGTACGATTCTTATCACCGGATGTGCGCATCCCGGCATTGTCAGCATCGTTGAGAAAGCGATGGATCTAACAGGCAAACAGGTGCTTCTGGCGATGGGTGGATTCCACCTGAGAGATCACAGTGAAGAAGAGCTCGGGCAGGTCCTGCAGGGATTCAGCGACCTTGGCGTGGTATACTGCGGCGCGAGCCACTGCACCGGAGACGAACAGATCGCTGCTATAAAAGATGCCTATGGCGAGAGGTATGTGAATACTGGCGTTGGATCGATAATCGATGTCAGCAAGTTCGAGTGGCGGCCGTCGTCAGGCACTGAATCTGGCGAGCAGGCAGACCGAGAGGAGAATCGCGATGACACTCAGTGAAGGATCAAAAGCTCCGGCATTCAACCTGCCCGATCAGAATGGAGATAAACACAGACTGTCGTCGTATAAGGGCCAGTGGGTACTCGTCTATTTCTATCCGAAAGACAACACTTCCGGCTGCACTAAAGAGGCATGTGCGATCCGCGACAATTTCCCCGCCTTCAACAAACTCAGGATAAAGGTCTTCGGTGTCAGCAAGGACTCGGTGGCGAGTCACGCGAGGTTTGCCGGCAAGTACGACCTCCCTTTCACCCTCCTCTCCGATGAGGGCCTCGATATGCTCAAAAAGTATGGAGTCTGGCAGAAAAAGAAGATGACCGGACGCGAGTACATGGGCATCGTGAGGATGTCATATCTGATCGACCCGAAGGGGAAGGTCAAAAAGGCTTATCTGAAGGTCAAGCCGCCAGAGCACGCCGAGCAGGTGCTGGAGGACCTCAAGGGACTCATCTGACGTTCAGGTCTGCTCAGATCCCTGTTTTGTAACAATTCTGCTACAAATCCGCGTTTTGTAGCAATTATGCTACAGTTCCTTGACATGTCGTATCCATGCTGATAGACTGGGCCCAAGTGGAAAAGCAACCTTTGGGACTATTAGACAATACTCGGAAACTGGATGGGAAAATCTCGCTGTAACTTATTTTGCCTATTGGTCATATTATGTCTGCTCTCCAGCCTGATTGTGTTTGTCGGGTGCGATACGGGAGAAAGGACTGCGTCTGGCGGTAATCCGGGGAACCCGGGTAATCCGGAAAAACAGGATTCCAGCAAAACATATCTATTGCTCGATTTCGAGGATTCGGCCGGGGTCGAGTGGGACCAACTCAAGCACTTTGGCCCCATACTGGACTATTCCTGGCGGCCAGCTGGCGAGTATAACCAAAGCGCTGGTGTCTCGTGGGTGAAAGTCTCCGAAGGGTCCGAAAAGGGTGGGGTGAAATACGACCTTACGAAACCCGGAAGAGCAGTGATACCGGTTACGAAGACAACAAGGGTAGCCTGGAGTTGGTATATCGTTGAGAGCAGGGAATCGAATGGACTCTGGATGGTCATATACGTCTCGATTCCCTCTACAGGCACAGAATGTTGGGTGAGATGTGCCAGTTGGCGAAAGTGGACCCACGATGCATTGAATACATATTACGATCCGTACAGGACCTGGATATACCACGAAGAATCGATCTTCGATTATATCAATCGACGTTGGGGGCCGATCGAGGATGGCGACGCGTTGATAGAGTGTATCGGTTTTGGTGTGTCGGGCGCTACGGATCTTGAAGCCAGGCTGGATAATATCTGGATAGGCGAGGCCCCGGCGCCGGTTGATGTGAATACGATTTCTCACAAACAGCAGTATACGCCTAGAAACAGACCCGACCTTGAAGGTTTTTCATTCGGGTATCTTGATGGAGACGACACTCCTGACAGGATAGATATTTATGGGAACAGGCTGGAAGTAATTGCAGGTCGGCAGTTCAGGTATGAAAAGGCTGGTGGTGATACGATCGGAAGTGGCGGCTCAGGGGGAGAGGAAAAAGAAATTCTCCTGAAAGTGGATCTGGGCAGGGACCGGGCGCCGACCAGCGTTTCCATTGTGGATATGAATGACGATGGGGCCAGCGATATCCTTGTTCATTTCGAGGACCTGCACGGCAACAGGCATTTACGAAACAGGATCGTCCAGGGAGGACTCGATGATCTGAGTGGGCAGGATGAGACACTCGAATATAACAACGAAGGATTCTATGGAGCTGATTTCGCCGACCTCGATGGTGATGCCGACATCGATGCTTTCATGATAAATCCGTACGACAGGAAAGGAAGATTCGGAGGGGTGCGTCTTCTTCGCCGCGATGGAGACACGTTCACCGAGTGGACGGATGAATCGGGAGTCGTCAGTGAAAACGCTTTCGGCGGAGCCTTCTCTGATTTTGATGGTGATGGAGACCAGGACCTCTTCGTAGCTTACAAGGCCTATGAAAAGGAAAGGAACCAGGGCCGCCGCCCCTACCTCTATGTCAATGACGGAAGCGGAAAGTTCACGTTCGATCCAGAGCGGATAGATATAGGCGAAGATCTGCTGCTCGAGGGTGTAGTCGCTGCGGATTTCGACAACGACGCTGATATCGATCTCTATCTGGTGGTCAGGGACAGCCTGATTGTCAGAGAAGATGGAAGGTCGGGTGTGAAAATAGTCAGAAGCCGGCTCCTGCTGAACGACGGGAACGGTTATTTTTCTGATAAGACGGATGGCTCGGGGATCTGGCCCGCAGAAAGCCAGTCTGCTATTGCCGGGGATCTGGACCAGGACGGTGATATCGATATCTACCAGATAAATGATAGAACCAGCTCTGTTTATTACAGGAACGACGGTTCCGGCTTTTTCAGGGGAGACTCGTCACATCCCGACTTCACATACAGGGCTGTCAAGGATGTAGCGGCAGCGGTCGGAGGTCTTGCCGTCGACTTCGACTCTGATGGCGATCTGGATATTGCCTTGAGGGATTACTACAAGACAGAGGCTCAGCTTTTATCGAACGGTTGTGCGGATGGTGGATATGTAAAGGTCAGGCTGCGTGGATTAAATGGCAACAGCGCCGGTATCGGGGCGAAGGTCTATCTATACGAGGCGGGGTCGATGTGCCGTCCGGACCACCTCGTAGGATTCAGGGAGATCCGCTCAGGCAGGGGGTTCGGGATGCATGGGCCACCTGTTGCTCATTTCGGGATCGACAGTCTGCAGACGGTCGACCTGTTTGTCGTGTTTCCTTCCGTGGACGGTAACCCGCCGGTACAGGTAGCGATGTATGGAGTAAAAAGGAACAGCTCTCTCTATATCGTTGAAACGGACAACGCGTTGTTGAAGATATGGTATTCCTGGCCTGCCGCGCGGTTCAGGTATCTTTTCGTCTCTGGGCTGTTCAGAGTTCCGGCGTGGGTATTCTTTCTCGTGCTTTTTGTGGTCCTTTCGATGGCAGGATTGAGTGTGAGAGCGAAGCTCGACAGCGCCGCAGCACGAAGGATCCAGTTAGTTGTCTGTTCCAGGGGGGCATTGTTCTGGATCGTTGGATTCGCGATCCTTTTAGTCGCCATTTCGTTTTACAGATCCTGGCTGTGGTCGGTACCCTCTGTCCTGGGTTCCTTTGTGATAATCGCTACCGACCATGACCTGGGCAGGGTCATCCGAAGGCTCACGGGAGTGAAGCGCGATTCCGAGATGGAAGAGACCCTGTTGGTTCAAAAGCTATCCCGGATCCTTCATGCTGAGCAACGTTTCAGTTTTCTGATAGATTTTACGAACGCCGACTCGTCTGTAGTCGAGAAGTACAGATATATTCTCGATGCCGGCCTCGATGACCTCGACAGGACTGTCGAGATGATGCGTCATGTATTCCCCAGTCATAATGGATGGAAGGAAGCGGCTCGCGACCTGGATGTACTGAAGGAAATATTCCGGTCATATATCGCGGTGTATGAGTTGGGGGATGAATCTGCCTACAACGGGTTGAACGGGAAATACAGAAAATCGATCGACAGCTTTCTGGGCACTCTCCGTGAGGTAAGAGAGATTCTCAGGGTAAGGCAATCTGTCGATATTAATGGAGAGTGGGAAAGTCTGATCCAGGGGCGCAAAGATGATCTAAAAGAATCGGGCATTGAGTTGTCTGCTAATCTGGCCGAAGTTGCGGGGACAGGAGTCCACCTGACTGCGGGAGAATTCAGAGATATATTCAGTAACCTTCTGACAAATTCGATCTGGGCCGTGTCGGATACCGATGACAGGCGCATCAGGGTAGAAACGTCAAAAGACCGTATGCATCTCAAGGTGCGGTGGCTTGACTCCGGGCGTGGAATCGATCCGGAGATCAGGGAAATTCTTTTTTCCAGAGATGTGAAATCACAGAGGCCGGGTGGCAGGGGGCTGGGATGTCATATAGCAGGGCAGATCATCAAAGTGAGGAGGGGGCGCATAAGGGTCGAAGATCCGCCTGCTGGATGGAGCACGTCTATAGTGATAAAATTTATCAGAACGAAGTGAGGATCAGATGATCGAAATGAGGAATTCCGGGGAGATGCTCAGGCCCAGAGTGCTTATCGTAGACGATGAGGTCGATTTCATTCAGAGAGCGACGCGGTTGCTGAGTGTCGATTATGAGCTCGAAGCGGCAGATAGCTGGAAGGCGGCAAAAAAGATTATTGAGAGCAGACCTGTCTCTGCCCTGCTGCTCGACTATGACCTTAAGGACGGTTGGGACGGTCTTGACATAATTAAGGAACTCAGAAAATCTGGACCATTGTCGCTGGCAATCATCCTTATATCTAAGTTCATGAGCGAGGATCTCAAGCTTACCGGGCACGAAAAAGGCGCCGACTATTGTATGTCGAAAGCTGCTGATGATGAGGAGATGAAAAGGGAGATTTCCAACGCGCTAAAACAGAACCTGGCGAAAAGAAAACTGCTTGTTCACGAAAAGGAAGAACTGGATAAGCTTGTCGTACCTGTTTTTAAATCTCAATCCATGAATAAATTACTGGGCCAACTCTCAGGGTTCATCAATACGAATGAGAATATATTTATCACGGGCGAAAAGGGATCAGGCAAGGGGGAGCTTGCCAGGTGGATACATCACAAGAGTAGCAGGAGCAATAATATCCTCACCGAGATAATTCTGCCAGGGCTGCAGGAGAATATGTTTACTACCGAGATGTTCGGGTTTGAAAAGGGTTCCCACACCCAGGCGGATAAGATGAAGCCGGGTCTTTTGGAGGTGGCAGATAAGGGGTCGATGATTCTCGATGAAATCGGTGAATTGAGGATGGATCTGCAGCCCAAACTTCTGGGAGTGATCGAGAAAAAACCATTTATGAGGATGGGGGGAACAGAGCCCATTCCATTTGATGTACGATTTATTACACTGACCAACCATGATGATATTGAGGAGCGGGTCGGAGGCGGCGCCTTCAGAGGAGACCTCTACGACAGACTCAAGACCTGCCATCTGCATATGCCGCCACTTCGAGAGAGGCGGGAGGATATTCCGGAGATCGCGGAAAGTATCTTAAAAAGGGTAAAGAAGGAAATAAAACGACCGGATATAGAAGGCTTTGACGACTCCCTGATGAAAATCATGCTTGAGCACGACTGGCCGGGAAATGTCCGCGACCTGGAGATCTGGATAAAGTCGGGTGTGATCAACGCCAATGGTGTGACGATAAAGATCGGCGATGTGGAGAAGTCAGTGAGGATCGACCGGGGAAAAGCCAGCCAGCTTCCATTCAAGGAAGACTGGTATTCGATGACTCTCGACAAGGCGACCGATCATGCACAGAAGCTGCTGATAGAACATGTTCTTGCCGAGACAAGGGGGAACATGACCAAAGCGGCCGAAAGGCTTGGTATTCACCGGGGAGGCTCGTACAGATACTGCAAGCGGCTCGGAATAGATTATAAGAAATTCAAAAAAGACGACGAAACCGAAAAATAGTTTTATACTACCCATACAGTTTGCCGGGGATCTGTAACAAATCTGCAACAATGTAGCAATTCTGCTACAAACTAAAACCCATATCTGTCAAGAGTTAGCGCCGGGTTCCTGGCGTTGTAGCAGTATTGTTACAATGCCGATAAATATGGGGTAAAACACCCAGATTAACAGACAGCCAACAATCGTATAACAGCCTGTAATAAAAGACGATACCCCCTATTACTTGAGCGCTCTTCGGCCAGATATTTCCGGAACATCGATTGCATTGCTACAAGTCAGGAATCGAGCAGCAGGGTCACAGGGTCCAGAGAGTAGGAATTCGCCATTCCTGCCAGTCCGGTCGGGGCGGGCGATCCTGAGGGGGAAAGCCCCTGCCTGGTCAGGGGCTTTTTTATCGATTCCAGGACAAATACAAAAGATAAAGGCATCACCAGCGTTAAGTAGAGTTTTCCAATCGGAGGGGATATCAGTTTGGGACTCGCCATTCACGCTCGAAAGAGCGGGGTCCCTTTAACGCCCCCCGGGTGACCGGGGGGCGTGAGGAATTGAATACCGAGTCTACTCAGAATCCGGGAAAGAATGGACTTGAAGGGAGGTGTGAACAGGATTCCGGAACCGAGACATTCATCAGGGATATCCAATTGAAGGTTAAAGGGGGCGACAATGCGCAAGGTATTAGCAGTAATATTATTATTTGTCGGTTTATTCACAATGGCATCGGCAGTGTTCAGTGAAGATGGGATGATCGAAGTCATATCCGTCAACTATTCCAATGGTACAACAGCATTCAGGGATCCTACGGGTATAACGTTTGATGGGACATGGATCTGGATGACTGAACAGCATGCAAGTGGTACTCCTCTGTACAAGATCGATCCTTCCACGATGGAGGTCGTCGAGACCAGATATCTTTCACTTAGTAACTGCTGCATCCAGGGACTTGCGTGGGATGGTCAGTATATTTGGATTTCGGGCAATGGATACACTATCTATCGCTATGATCCGGAAACCGACGTGTTAGAACATACATGCACAAGAGGTTCCGTTCCTCAGGCCATTGGAATGGCCTGTGTCGGTAGTGAACTTTATGCTACCGCGTGGTATGGGGGGCTTTCTGGTGATCTTATGTCCCTGAATCCTTACGACTGCGCATATGATATTGATTTTGAGTTTGAACCTGAGATGTGCGGCTCATATGGACTCGCGAACAATGGGGAGAATTTCCTCGTTTGTGCCAGAGATGAAGCTGATCTTAGCTATCCCAAAAAGATTTACGAATATTCACCCAGTGGTGAACTTCTCCAGAAATATGGGACATTTGAATCAAGAGGAGCATATGACCTTGCCTGGGATGGGGAGTTTGTCTGGGTAGCTCACTATGGTTCGATGTACGTAGCAGACGGTGCGGTCATGAAGGTGCGTCTGGTATCGCCGATTGAGGTATTCGCTGACATCAGGCCTGCCTCCTGCCCAAATTCCTTCAATCCAAAGAACAACGGTGTACTGCCAGCCGCGATAGTCGGTACGACGGATTTCGATGTAGATATGATCGATCCGTCTACAATCAGGCTCGAGGGAGTTCCTGCCCTGAGTTGGAAATATGAAGACGTAACGACTGTTCCTGTTCCGGGGGAGTGCTCAACGGAAGGTCCGGATGGCATTGCTGATTTTTTCGTAAAATTCAATTCGCCGGAGATCGCAGCTGTATTGGGTGATGTAGAGGCGGATGATATTGTTCCGCTCGAATTGTCCTTTACTCTCTATGACGGGCGGAGTCTTGCGGCCTCCGATCTGGTGATCATCAGAGGATTCCAGGGCAATGCAACTGATAACAGGACCAACAAGAAGCTGATAGTGTCTGTCAGCAGTGCTCCTGGAGAATCGGTTCAGAGAATCAGTTTTAATCTTCCTGTTGCATCGACAGTCAGAGGTTCTGTATATGATGTCCGGGGCCGGCTTGTGAAAAGGGTCGTAGATTCATATCACCAGGCTGGACTTCACACGGTGAACCTGGATTCTTCAATGTTCACGAATGGAGTATATTTCCTCAGACTGGCTGCAGGAGATGAGGTCGTCAATCGCAAGATCATAATTATACGTTGATGGTAAGTGTAATCATTAAGGCAGCGCCCCTGATTTGGGGCGCTGTCATCCCAATGTTTTTGATGGGTGTCAGGCTTGGACTTTGTGTTAGTTACTTTTCCGGCGGCTTCTTCTATTGCATAATATATGGCATCTCCGTTAGTATCGGCAGGGATAGCGATAATATTCCAATGATTCGAACGGGACTGAATGATCGAACTCGAAAAATACGAGATTCTGGAAGAGATAGGCCGTGGGGGGATGGCTATCGTCTACAAGGCGAAGCACAAGCTTCTGCACAGCCACGTCGCGATCAAGGTCCTTTTTCCCCAGTTCACCCACGATGAAGAATTTCTCAAGAGGTTCATAAACGGCGCCCGCAGTGCCGCGCATCTCAAACACGATAACATCATTCCTGTGTACGATGTCGGCGACGAAGACGGTAACTACTACATAGTGATGGAGTGTCTCGAGGGCGAGGGCCTCGACGAGAAGATAAAACGTGAAGGAAAATTCTCCGAGGAGGAGATCGAATCTATTATGCGCCCTCTGGCCGGGGCCCTGGACTATGCCCACAAGAGGGGTGTAATACACAGGGATATAAAAAGTTCGAATATCTTTCTCGCCGAGGGTGGTCGGGTCGTCCTGATGGACTTCGATATTGCCAAGGCATCGGACCTTACCGTCAATTTGACGCAGGACGGCACTCTATTAGGTACGCCCGCATACATGAGCCCCGAGCAGGCAAGGGGAGAGAAAGTCGAGTTCACGAGCGACATCTATTCATTCGGAGTGGTCCTCTACGAGATGGCTACCGGTCAGGTGCCGTTCACAGGTGAGAGTACATTTTCCGTACTGCATCAGATAGCGATGGGTGATCCTTCCCCTCCAAGAGAGATCAATCCGGTAGTCAGCGCTAATCTGGATAAGAGGATCCTCTGGTGCATGGAGCAGTTGCCTGGCGACAGGCCTGGTAGTGTGGGGGAGATATTCAGCGCGGAGCCATCGGGTGACGGGAAAAGGAATGCGGAGAAATCTGATATAAAGGCTGATAAAAAAGCTGAGAAGAAGGCCGCGAAGCAGAAAGCCGCAGAAAAAAAGGCCGAAAAAAAGAAGGCGGCTGCCGAGAAGAAAGCTGCAGCCGAAAGAAAAGCAGAGGGAGAAAAGGATACGGGATCAGTCTCGGGAGTAAGTGAGACGAATTCGGAGCTTCTTGATACTGCAGTTTTAAGCTCACGAGTCGATAATATTGAAAAAGCACTGCAGACCGCTTACGTTCCACCGGCGACAAAAAGTCAACCGACAAAGAGCCAGCCAACCGAAAAATCCAAACGTCAAAAAACCAGGTTCAGGATGCCACGTTTGGCGAAAAGAGTTGTCTGGATCATCGTGATCATCATAGCTGCAGTATTAATAAAAGAAAATATGTTCCCGGAGAATTACAATTTCGGTGTAAAAGCTATTTTCTCGGCGAGCGAGTCCTCGGGGGAATTGCCCCCTCCATTGACGGCTCCGCTGGAGCTCTCTAAAAACGACGAAGGAAGAGTCCGGAGCCTCCACCGTGATGCCCTGGAAAAGATCGATGACGGCGATATCCTGAAAGCGGTGGAGAAACTGGCAGAGATACGCAGGATCGATCCAGGAAATGATCTTGCTCAAAAGGGTATGCAGAGAATTTATGACTGGCATCTTGCGAAAGCACAGAATATGCTTGCGGGAGGTAATTTCCCCGGATACGAAAACTTTATGGATAGGGCCGTTTCATACTGCCCCTCTATGAAGATGGATAACCTGTGCCAGCGGGCAAGGGTGTATCAGAATAGCAGAAGATTTATTGGAAAGGGAGATACGAATTCCGCGGCGGTCTATTTCAAGATTCTTGGGGTCCACGCGGAGACGATGAAGGACTGGGTAAGTGACAGGCTTTGACAGTCTGTCTTAACAGGCAACAGAAAAAGGACGGCGATTTGGATATTCAGTTCGGTTCAAAGACGGTAACTGGAAGAAGAAAGAGCAACCAGGACAGCATCTTCTTCATGCAGCAGAACGACTGTTTCATCGCGGCGGTAGCAGACGGCATGGGTGGATATGGTGGTGGAGAGGTGGCGAGCCGGATAGTGGCCGATGTCTGCAGGGAAAAATTTATGATGTTTTCCACTGCACCTGAAAAGGAACAGCTCGAAAGGACCATCCTGAAGATAATTGCCAGTTCGCAGGAGCATATAAAAATGAAATCGGTTGAAAAGGAAGAACTCAGTAAAATGGGTACGACCCTTACAGTCGCCATCGGTTGCATGGGCGAGTATGTCGTCGGAAATATAGGGGACAGCAGGACATACCTTATCTCCGGAGACTGGATAGAGCAGCTGACGAAGGACAACTCGATGGGGCAGGAGTATCGCGAAAAGTTTTCCGAGGAGGAAAGAGACAGCGGTCTTCTCCAGAAAATAAGCCATGCTCTGACAAAGTCTCTTTCCGGCGGTGAGGACGAGGCGGATATCTACCCTGGCGAGGGGCGCAGATATACATTCAGAAGAAACGATAAGCTGGTCCTCTGTTCCGATGGGCTGATCCTCGACAAGATCGGAGACACGGGACCCGAGATATTGAGGATCATGGGTATGGACGGTTCCCATGATGAGGCGGCTGAAGCTCTTGTGAACTGGGCCTATGAAAACGAATCGTCGGATAATATATCGGTGATAGTAGTTGCGGCCGGGGAATAATCGATCCCAGTGAGGGAATGATTCAGTCTCAGCCATAGGATGCTTTCGTCGGTATCGGGAAATATCAGTGATAAAAAGGGCGAGGCCATGAGGGACTCGCCCTTTGTCTTGGCTGTTGCCCAGCCAGGACGCAATAAACTACGTGAAGCTAGAATGCCACTCCCCCGCGGAGTATGAATCCAGGTCCGTATGTCATTTCGAATTCATCATTACCGCCGGCCGGAGCGCCGGTGATGCCTGCCATGATCAGCCAGTTGAAATTTTTCTCGGTGAGGATGACCAGCTCGAACGTACCATTGATTATGAGATAGCCCGAGGAATCAGCAGGTCCGATGGCGCCAAGCTTGCCGTAACTGATCCCGAAACCCGGCCTGAACAGGAGGTTCGACCCATCCTGTTGTATCCAGGCCTTGATCATAAAGCCGAGTTCGATCATCGAAGCAGAGTCGTCGTAGCCGCTGAAATTGCTGAAGCCGCCGACAACGCCGCCCGAGATCTTCGGCCCGAGTTTATAATCGAGTCCTCCGCTGAAGCTGAAGCTCAAGTCCGTTTCAAATTCCCTTCCTTCTACCCAGAAAGTACCCGGGCTTAAAAGTCCGATCTGGACGTTGATCGTGGTCTCTCTTTCGAGGAAATCGTACGCCATGGCCGGAGAAACGACTACCATCGCGAGCAGTGACACAAGAGCAATGAGTTTTGATAAACGCATCATATGACCCTCCTCTGTTGATGGGAAAACACCTCATTTGTATCTTGAAACTCCTTAAGGCGAGGATATGTTCGCTGCAATAAGATTGTCAAGGGATTGCTTGGTTTCCTGCGGGGCAGTCGTGGAGCAATCGCATCCCTAAACACCTTGACACCTGTCTGGTCATCAAATAATCTGAGGGCGTCGAAGAGTGGGATCCCCGCGTCGACAGGGACAGTATTCAGGTTACATTCACAATTGTTCAAGGAGGGAATCTTGAGACATTCGCTTATCGTAGTTCTTGTATTATTGATGACAGCATCTTCCGCGATGGCCCAGCATGTGGAGCAGGGCGACAAGGAAATTCAGGTCAACGCATTTTTCTTTGCGGTATCCGGAGTGTCCATGCTCAATCTGAGCGGCATTTACGGATATTATAAGACAGCAAAACTGGAGCTCGGAGGCGGCCCATCGATCAGTTATATGAGCTACGGCAGTGAAAGTAATACGACGATCGGCCTGACATTCTTCGGAAGGTACAACCTTACCGCGCGTGACCAGATAGTACCGTACATCAGTGCCCAGTTTTATCAGTATGACATCGCGCCTGAGGATCCCCTGGGGTTCGCCGACTATGCCTTTGTCCAGTGCGGTGGTGGATTCAAGTACTTCATCAATGAGTACATAGCATACGACGTGTCGGGTAACCTTGGTTTCAGTCTCGGTGGCGGAGAGGTCAGTTTCATCGCCGTCGGAGGACTGTCTGCATTTTTCTAGAATGGACCATATAATGAGAAGAACCGCTGTTTTACTTGTGGTCGCGATGACTGTTGTAGCCATTATCATGCCGGCGAACGGCAGCGCGGTTGAGCTTTATCTCGAACACAGGGTGCCGACTGCATCAAAAGAGATAACAGCGATCGCCTTCAGCTCTGGAAGTGTTGGAGCAGCATCCGGAAATCTGGGTCTGGTGGTGGCGTATGGGACCGGAGACGGGTCTGTCTTTGTCCTTGATCTGAAGGCAGCTGATGGGGGTGGTGGCAGATACGTTTTCGATTCTGGCGGGAAAAAAATAACAGCGATAGAGTTCAGCCCTGACGGTAGATACCTGGCTATCGCGGCGAAAAAGAAGTCAGTCTGGCTTGTGGTTCTCGGTGATAACGAGGATCGCCTGGAGTTGAAAGAGGCAAAGGGCCGGGTCGACGTTCTCGCGTTCAGTGAGGATGGACGATATCTCGCGGCCGGGGGCGACAGGAAGGATATTTTTGTCTGGGAGATTCCATCGGGACAGTCCCGTTCTGTTTTAAAGGGTCATGACGATGATGTGCTGGCTATCGCGTTTCACGGCGGAGAGAAAAGAATGATCTCTGCCGGGCGGGATAACATGATGATCATCTGGGACGCGGCATCGATGAGTATCCTGAGGAAGTACGAGCTCGAAGCGCGGACGATGGATGGTTCGGGTATCGATATTACAGCAGCCGAGGTGAGCGCGGACCGGAACTTTCTTGCCGTGGCTGTCAACGAGCACATGTTGAAAAAGGGTGGTAGAGGGATGATATTCAGATATCACCTCGCATTCTTTGATATTTCGAGGGGTGTTCTGCTGAAGATGCTTGAGGAGAACAACCGTAAGATAGAAAGGTTCGCTCTATATCCGGGCAATTGTTTCGTGGCGTTCGACAACTCGACACTTCAGACTCACACGCTCGCGTTTCGGAATATCGAGTCAGGCAGTGTGGATCTTTCTTATTCGATGAATTCGGAATTCCGGTTTCTCGAATTCTCCCCCGATGGGCGATGGCTCACAGCTGCCACGGGTCCGTCCGGCAGTGAAAAGAACGCGTCGCTGAATCTGTGGAGCGTCGATTACGACATGCCGGCATCAGGATGTTTCTCCGGTCGTGTGAGGCTCACATCGGACAGTGAACCGCTGTTGAAGGGTGCCTCTCAAAGAATAGCCGCCGTTGTGCCTTTTTCGGTGAGTGGGACTGATGAGGAGCTGGGGCGGGCCGCTGGCCATTTTCTCGAAAGCGCCCTGGCGGGAGTTCCCTGGCTGAGGCTGGTGGAGCGTTCCCGCGTCGATGAGATACTGAAGGAACTGAAGCTCCAACAGAGCGGGTATATCGATCGGGGTTCGGCTGTCGAAGCGGGCAGGCTTCTTGGCGCGGGACTTATCGTGACGGGAAATATCGATCGTGTAGGGGCCGACCTGGTCGTTTCTACGAGAATCATAGATGTCAAGACTGGCGAGATACTTGGGACCAGGCAGGTGCACTGCGCGCAGTGTGGGGCCGATGACATATTCGATGCCATAGATGTCCTGGCAGGAGCACTGGTGGAGCGTTGAATCACGAACAATAGTCGGAAGCCCTTGTGGAGCGTTGACTTTTCATGTGATCTGATTTTATACTGGTTATCCTGAAGATGAACCAGGAGGATGACAGATGGGAAATCCTGCAGCAAGATTAGGCGATATGGCGAACGATTGCGCCGACCCTGTCGACACTCCGACCGGGACCGTCGTTGCAGCGGGAACGGTGATGATCAACAAGATGCCCGCGGCAAAGCAGGGCGACCAGATCGTCGGAGTCGATGTACATATTATCATGATCCCTACGCCTGGTGGCCCGGTGCCGACTCCCCTTCCACACCCTTTCATGGGAATCATAGACAACGGCCTGTCATCATCGGTCAAGATAATGGGGATGCCGGCGGCGACAGTCAACAGCACCGCGACTAATACGCCCCCGCATATCCCGCAGGGTGGCCCCTTCCAGAAACCTCCCGCGAACATGGCCAAGATAATCCTGGGTAGCCCCAATGTCATGATAGCCAATGGTGGCGGAGGAGGGGGCGGAGGAAGTGGCAGCGGTGGAGCGAATGCCGCGACACAGGCTGCAGCTGTAGAGGCAAAGGAAGGCCATTACCTTAATGTCAGTGTAGTGGACAAGGGTGGCAAGCCGGTCACAGGGCCGAAGGTGACGATCAAAGCGCCTGACGGAAGGATCACAGAAGGAGTCCTGACGGGAAAGATAGAAAGAGGCGGAGTGCCCGAAGGTGACCACGAGATCGCCCTGAGCGCGATAGTAAAGGCTGCCTGGTCGGTCCGTGAGGCGGCAGTCGGCGACAAGGTGAAGATGGAAGTGGAGACGGTCGGGATCGAGTCGGGTGAGAAAGCTACTCTGCGGATCTTCATCAAGGATGCCAATTTTGCCGACCATCCCTTCGAATCGATAGAGACGAAAGTCGATTCGGACAAGATCGAACACGAATGGGAACTCAGGGTAGATGAAAAACTGTTCGACGCGCAGGAGTACAAGGAAGGGAAGAACTACTCGAGCCCATACTACTATTTCGTGGTCGAGACCGCCGGTATCAAGCAGAGGTCGGGCCTTTTGAAATACAAGGACTGGCTCGAGCTCGAGTTGAAGGATGATGAAGGCAACGCCCTGGGTGGGGCCGAGTACAAGGTGCATCTGCCCAGCGGCCGCATCGTTACGGGGACCCTGGACGGTAACGGTTACGCCAAGGTGGAGAATATCCCTCCCGGTGAAGTAAAAGTCACATTCGACGCCGGATAAGATTAAGCAGCTACTAATATTTAAGGTATAGATATGGCGAAGACACATGCCAAGGCAGTCTTTTCACTGAACCGAAAAGTCGTCGACGTCCTTGAGTTTGGGGAGGAGTTCTACACAAAGGGATCCCCGGTCTTCATGCCATCCAAGCCGGATGAGGCCGATCAGGGGAAGATACCGGGTATCAAGGGGCTGGCGGCAACATACAAACAGTTCGAATTCGATTCCCGCAAGAGACTTGTCGTTGTGGGACACACAGATACCGGCGGTGATATAAAGAAGAATTTTGAGCTTGCATCAGCGCGCGCGGAAGCGGTCGTATGCCTTCTTGCCGGAAATGTGGACCGTTGGGCCGAGATCTCGGAAAAGGGCCAGAAGGTCGAGGATATTAAACGTATTCTCAATCACTTTCACTTCAACCGGAAGAACTGGAAGTGCAATCCTCCCGATATAAACGACAAATGGGACGGTAATAATGAACAGGGTATTCTCGATGCCACAAAGAAATTCTTTAAAGCCTACAACAAGACACACAGGCCCAGGATCAGCATGGCGCTTGTCGACGGTTCGATAAAAACAGACAAGAAATGGCCAAAGGATGTGTGGAAAGCTGTATTCAGATTATACCTCGAGGAAATGTGTACAGCCCTGAGCATAAAATGGAAATCATACAAAAAGAACCCGAATATAAAGAAGAGAATCAAAAGCGAAATAAAATTTATCCTGGACACAAAGAAGTCTGTCGGATGCGGCGACTCCTTCCCCATGACGGAGCCCAAATTCAAGAGTAATTATCAACAGGACAAATTTCGTAGAGTCGAGCTGCTTTTCTTTAACGGGAAGGATATTAATCAGAAGACGAACCGGATCGGTTCGCGTGTCTTTGCCTGCATGGTGGGTGGTACGACAAAACACACATCTGCAGGTCCGCCAAAATGCCCTCTATGGTACAACAACCATCTCTATGCAAGCTACATAGATCCTGAGAAAGACCTGAAAGCTGTTGCCTATCATATGGCCTTCACCTACATCGATCAGGTCAAGGTAAAAGACAAGAAGCCGACTGTACAGAAAGTGCCTGCCGGTCTTAAGATCGAGGCATATTTCTACAAGAAAGTCGGAAAGACGAAACAGAAAAAACCTGTAAGGTCAGTGATAAAGTTCAGTGATGGCGTGTACACTGTAAAGGTCGAGGGTGCCCCTAAACGAAATAATATTCATTTCGAATTCGACACAAAATTACCATCTGCTCCCGACAAATCAAAATGGGTCTTTACGAGCGACTCGAACGCTGCTCCGAAGATCACGGCCAAGGTAAACAACGAAGTCAAGGCACTGCGGGCACCGGATAAATACGCGGACTACATAAAGTACTATGACCTTCCGAAGGAATGGTCATCGGAGATGTACTGGACGAGGTACAAGTCCCGGGGAAAAGACAAGGGCGGCCGATTCAAGACGGTCATGAAAAATCTTAAGCTGAAACCTTACGGCAAGAAGAAGACAAAGGCGGACAATCCTCTGACTTTCTCCCTGGACGATATCGTGCTGATCGACAGCAAGGGGAGACAGAACATAAATGACCCGAAAAACAGGACTCCCAAAGATAAGAAAAAAAGTAATGCTTTGACCAGCCTGTCGGGCTATTCCCGGGTTTCGTTGTTCCATGTCACCGGAGAGGAGTTCCTCCTTTACAAGCCGATGACGAATTATCCAGCGCTTACTGATTTTAAATTCAAGCGGAACCTGATAACTGACCTGCCTGTCGATGGCGTAGCGCGCCTGGTGATATTTGCCAATGACTTCTACAGCGTGTCAGGCAAGCGCACCGAAATAAATCCCAAATTCAAGGCCGGTAAGCATGTCCTCGGTTGTCGCGCCGCGGTCCTCGGCGATCCGGAGCATCACTTCGGAACCAGAGTACGGGCGGAAATCTTTGCAAAAGGGCAGACGATCACCCTGGCAAATGGAAGCCAGACAGTGACGGGGAACAAAACGAAGTTCCTCTCGGAGCTCAGCCCCGGATTACAGCTCTCTATCTGGATAGGCCCCAAGTGGAGTACCAGGAAATATACGATAGCCTCGATCAAGAACGATACCGAGTTGACCCTGACAGCCGCCCCGCATAACACTGAAGTTGGAGCCGGCAAGGAATTCAAGACCTTTTCCCCCCCCCACCATTGCGTGGACTGCGGCAATTTCCAGCTTCATTATATCCACGAAGGTTGCGTGATCTCCGATCCGGCCAAGGCCGGAGGGCTGAAAGTGCGGTCTTTTCTGCTGATCTACTGGAACGGACGGTATAAAAGATCGGGAAGCTCGGTCGCGAATGCCCAATTGAAGACTTTTGCGAGGGAGGGACCGAAGAACACCAAGGAGCGGTGGGAAGATAAGGGTTATACGATCGAACCTCAGACGGTCGACGCGAATAACAAGGGCAAGTTGCAGATCAAGCCGGTCTTCCATTTTGAGACCAAGTATCCCAATAACGGGGGCAAACATGGCTGCATGGTGACTATTACAAATGATAGTAACGACGGCCAGATGAGCGTTACCTCATCGAAGATGTACAAGAAGAGTTACAAGGTCCCGGCCACCAACGCGGCCAGTGAATATAAAAGAGGAGAAGAGACCGATGTCGATGGAAAGAAATACAAGGAACTGATTATCGCCCATGAATACGGACATGGTACCGGCAAGGATGACGATTACGCGTACGAGGATGGAGAACAGTACGACGCGACTGATAATTTCTTCCACCAATATTATCCTGGGATGCCATATAATTGGGATCAGACATCGATGATGAATTTAACAGCAGCTCCGAGGATGAGACAGGTCTGGAATTTCGTGAACCGCCTCAATGAAGCCGCGTCAGATAATAAGGAATTAAAGGGCCTGCTGGGTGGAACAAGTTACAAGATGGTCCATCGCTTCAATAAGGGTGGCACCGACAAGACCTTCAACTTCTTCCTCGCTTCAACGCCCAACGACTACAGGGATACCTGTAAGCCGGCAAATACAGGAACGACCGCCTTCGTAGCGGGAAAGGCGGCTAAAGCGTTGATACCCGCCATCCCCATAGGTCAGCCGGGAGGGCCGAAGCCGGAAGTGCCTGCCAGGGCAGGGGTACAGGGAAAGGGTAAGCTCGCTCTCGCTCTATATAAGCTCGGAGAAGATGAGACGGCCTGGAGTATCAAGATCTCTGGTGTACCCAATGATGTCCATACCGGAAAGCCATTCGACGGGATATTGGCTGTCTCTATAAATGTCGGAGTAAAGTTCAAAAGCTATAAAGAGAAGACGGGACCTACCACTTACACGACGAACAACTGCAGCAGTGCCTTCAAGAAAGCATGGATGGCGGATTTAAGAAGTCGCATAAAGAAGGAACTGAGTGGCAGGTATTACCTTGAGGGTACTAACGCTGATTTCAAGAAAACATACATCTATTTCTTTCCTGTGGTCCTCGATCTCAAGGCCCTGGCTACTGCTTCAAAACCGGAGGACTTCGGCAAGGCACATTATGTTGTTACAGTGAGAATAAGCAATAACACCATAGTCCCCGAACCGGGCCCTGCCACGGAACTGGAGGTAGGAAATTATTCCTCACGTAAATGGATAGCAAGGTATATGTTCGGGCAGGATGCCACCTGGACAGGGGCCGCGGTGCCGTTTCATTCGAGAGACGAATCACAGCCGGGGGTCAACAGAAAAGTCAAAAATGTTGTGGACGCGCCCTTTAAGCTGGCGGATCTCAACTTTATCAGGGACTGGCTCAGGACTGAGCTGGGAGACAATTCATTTGTCCTTAAAGGCACACCAAAACCCTAGGGAGAATCAAGTGGTAGCTGTGCCTGCGAATAAGATGGTGGAGAAAATCCAAACTATTCGTCCATGGGGAAGGGTTTGAAAAAGCAGAAAGCTTTCCGGCTGATATTAATATTGTTGACGGTGATATGTGTCTCCTGTGCCGGAAGAACCGAAAACGGGATTGAAACAAAGGAACGAACTATGACCTTCAGTCTTGAAAAGAATGTTTATCCGGTCGAATTTTCCAGTTACCAGTGTAATTCATTCGTTCCTGTGGAAGTCAAACAGGAGTGGGAGCTTCTCTGGCAAAAGAGATTCGCAGAGACAGGACCTGAATCGACGATCTCTCCGAGATCTGTCCTTGTCGGGGAATCTGTCATCATCGTGAAAGCGGTTTCGGAGCTGATGATATTCGATCTGGCCGGCAATTTTAAATTCATGGAAAACACAGCAAATCCGACTCCTGTTGTCATGGGTGCCGATGCTGTGGCTTACTTCGATAATGCGGAAGGGCTGGTCTATCAGGATTATGATCAGAAGATCCTGATGGAGAGTGCGGTCCCTGGATTTGGTGCGAGGGCCTATGCCCTGTTGATCAGGCCGACGATCGATGATGTGCTCGGTGTAGTGCAGGACCCCGGCGTCCGTAGCCATCGGGAGAAGAGTTTTTATATCTATCGTTTCCTGTGTCGTGATCTGGAC
>JAHOYU010000144.1 GCA_019038625.1 Candidatus Latescibacterota bacterium
GGGGCAGGATAAGGTCTCGCGTATTTTTCATACCTTTCTATTTTGTGATGGTCAATGCAGCGGCTCTTGCCGCTATCATGACGTACAGTTCCGGGGGGCGACTCTCTTCATGGGAGAAAGCTGAGACGACCCGTGGTTTGGAAGACCATCATCTCGGAATACCGAAGCTCAGGGTCATTGAAGGCAAGAAAAAGGGGTCCAAGCGCGTCGAGAAGGTTAACAAGATAACTTGACGGAAGTATAGATGACAGACTGAACAAGGGCAGGTCAAGGGTCTTATCGGGATCCGGTGATCGGCCCTCTTTTAGTTAATCGGGAGACAAGGATGTCATTTCTGAAAAATGTCTCATACACCTTTGTCACGAAGATGGGCCTTCTGATCACCGGGCTGATCACCAGCATCGTGATCGCCAGGATGCTGGGTGCCGAGGGCAAGGGGATGCTTTCACTCGCGGTACTTTCCGCTTCTGTGATCTACAGCCTGACGAATCTGGGCCTTGGAAGTGGCTCGGGATATTTCCTTGGTCGAAGAAAGATAGACAAGACAATCCTGGCCGGAATATGGCTGTCACTATCTCTGCTTATCGGTGGGCTGGCGATGTCCCTTTCATTGATTCTGGCCCCTGTAGCAGTGCCCCGCATCCTGCCTGACGTTCCGGTCGGCCTGATCATAATCGCTCTCTGCAGTATCCCATTCTCAATAATACTATATAACTTTCAGATGTTGAGCAGGGCTGACGCGGATTTCAGGGCGTTCAATATCATCGAACTCGTCCAGCCAGTCTTCTTTCTTCTCGCTTTCCTGTTGGTAGCCTGGTTCTTTCCAGACTCAAAGCTTCTCGTTGTTGTAGGCATGTTTACTTTCTCTCTTTTCGTTGCGGCCATGTTGGTTCTATTCGTCTGGAGCCGGAAGGTAAAGCTCAGGCCGCGGTGGGATGGCGGGATCGTAAAATCGGCGATGGGGTTCGGGGTAATGGGACATATGACGAGTTTTCTGGGCTTTCTCAACCTTCGTGTCGATTTGCTCCTGCTGAACTTCTTCATGTCTGTCGAAGCTGTTGGATTTTACTCAATATCCGTGATGATAGCAGAAAAGATCTGGTTTTTTCCTGATACTCTCGCAATTGTCCTGTATCCACGGGTGGCTCATGGAAGCGACGAAGAAGCCAACATCCAGACCTCGATAGTCTGCCGGCAAGTGGTCTTGATAGTGACGGCTGTATGCATTGTCCTTGCTGTAGTAGCGAGGCCACTCATTGTCCTGCTCTATTCCGACCTTTTCTCTTCCGCTTTCGCACCTCTTGTGTTTCTTCTGCCTGGAGTCCTTTCGGCGAGTCTTGCCAGGGTGCTTGGCAGCGACCTTTTGGCACGCGGTCATCCCAGGGTAAATATGTTGACAGGATTTGTGGCACTGATAACCAATGTAGGTTGCAATATTCTGTTTATCCCGAAATACGGGATCCTCGGAGCTGCATTAGCGACATCGATATCCTATACGCTGCATTTTATTATCATCCTCTGGGCATTCGTGAGAATAAACGGATTGCCCGTATCCTCAATACTGGTACCAGGCCGGGAGGATCTCATGAGGTTTCCGGATGCTGTGACAAAGTTGATAAAAGTGTTTCGAGAGGGCAGGAGGACGGAAAGGTGAGGCCGGAGCGGATACTAATCGTAACGAGTTCCCTGAGTGTGGGGGGAGCCGAGATGCATATCCTCGATCTTTGCCGGTTTCTTGTGGGGAAGGGAAAGGTTCCAGCTGTTCTTCATCTTTCAGGATCAGGATCCACTGTCGCTGAAAGATTGAGCCGGGAGGGAGTGGAACTGCTGCCATTCGAGATCTCATCGCTATATCGACTGCTGTTTCCCTCGATCCTTGCCGACCTGAAAAAGGCGGTCCGTGTTTTTGCTCCTGATATCATCCATGCTCATCTCTATCACGGGGAGATCGTCGGGATCGCAGCGTCACTTCTTTCGAGAGTGCCGGTAGTGGCGACCAGGCACAGTACCGGGCTGGAATTCAATGGGTTCAGAAGATCGATAGTAAGGCTTCTGAGGCATCTATACAGCAGGGTGATATCAGTAAGTGACGAGGCCAGGGAAGAAGCGAGGAAGCTGGGCTTTCCGTACGAGAGGATCAGCGTGATCCCGAACGGAGTAGATACTTCGAGATTCCACCCTGTGAGTGGCGCAGAAAGAACGACAGGGCGCAGGGAATGGGAGGAAAGGTTATTTGGAAGCTTTGAACCTGAGGGGGTCGTAGTCGGCACACTCGGGGGGCTGAAAAAGGTGAAGAATCATTCCCTGTTCATCGAAATGGCTGTCGAACTGCGGAACAGAGCGCTTCCGGGATCTTCCGGTCCCCGGTTCGTTATAATCGGGGAAGGTCCAGAGCGGCCTCTTCTCGAGAGGAAGGTGGCCGAGGCCGGGGCAGGTTCATGGATAGTACTTCCGGGAATGGAGAAGTATCCTGAGAATGTGCTGCCCCTTATGGACCTGTTTGTTCTCACTTCTGATACAGAGGGCGTACCGATAGCGGTACTCGAGGCCATGTCCTGCGGCCTGCCATGCGTGGCGACTGATGCAGGTGGAACAGTTGAGATCCTGGGTGGTTCGGGCATGGTGGTAAAAAAACAGGATGTGGGGGAGCTCGTGGAATGTGTTCTCGCGATGCTTTCTGATCCAGACATGGCGAGTACTGTGGGTGCAACTCTCAGAGAAAGGGCTGTGACTGATTATGATATAAACGTGTGGGGTGAGAGGATCCTGGGAGTGTACGGAGACTCATTGTCCCGTTGACCGTTTCACGACTCCGGCCTTTGACCCTGATCGTTATCCTGCTCTGGAC
>JAHOYU010000145.1 GCA_019038625.1 Candidatus Latescibacterota bacterium
GCTTACGATATTGTCGGAAAGGGGCTGGCCAGCCCGGGGAGTCTCCTCGCCGCGCTGACACTGGCTATGGAATGTGTAAGGACCAGGCAAAAACAGGTCAAGGTGTGACCGGGAGAAGCTGAAGGAGAATCGGTGCCGCAGAAAAGTAGAATAATCGCCGGTGTCTATCATCTTACAAAGGATCTTGGAAAACATTTCAGTCTGAATGATATCAATATCCAGGTGGCCAACGGAGAATTCGTTTTCCTTGTCGGCCCGAGCGGTGCCGGCAAGAGTACCCTTCTCAAGATGATATACATGGATGATTTTCCCGCTTCAGGGCAGGTCGTCGTCGGACCCTATGTATCGACGAGGATGAAGCGTTCTACGATACCCGACCTGAGAAGGAAGATGGGGATCGTCTTTCAGGACTTCAGGCTGCTCGAGGACAGGACGGTCTTTGAAAACATCGCGCTTGCGATGAAAGTGACCGGAGTGGGGATGAGAGAGATCAAGAGACAGGTGACAGATATTCTCACAAGAGTGGGCCTCTATCACAAGAGATACGATTTTCCGCCGGCTCTTTCCGGTGGGGAGGCGCAGAGGGTGGCGATCGCCAGGGCGGTGGCCAACAGGCCGGCGATACTTCTGGCTGACGAACCGACCGGCAACCTCGATCCCGTTGCGACAAAGAATATACTCGAACTTCTGTTCAAGATAAATGCCGGCGGAACAGCCGTGCTTATGGCTACTCACGATATCGAGATGGTCCGGTCTTTCGGGCAGCGGATCATCTATCTTGAGAATGGGAAAATAATGCGGGACAAGGAGATGATCTATGTGGGAGATATACGCGACCGCATAGATGGTTCGAGCGTCAGTGAGAACGCCGGCCGGCTCTCCGGCCATGAGATCACGGGAGGGGAGGACGAGGAATGAAACCGGGAGAATTCAGATACATCATCGATGAATCGATAGGGATATTGTGGCGCCGCAAGACCGCGAACATCATCTCGACCATCATCATGGCGCTCTCTCTTCTGATCCTTGTCACCTTTCTCGGTGTCACGTTGAACATCGCCGGCCTCATAGAGAAGACGAGCGAAGAGATGCGGGTCTATGTATATCTGCGGGACGATATAGCCGAAGACGTTTCAAGAGGTCTCCAGCTCAGGTTGATGGCGGAGCAGGGAGTCGAGGAAGTAGTCTTTATCTCGAAAGAGGAGGCTCTCGAAGACTTCAGGTCGACGCTTGGCGAGGAGAGCGACCTTCTCGATGCTCTCGAGGACAATCCTCTCCCCGACGCGTACCGGGTAAAGATGAAGCAGACCCATATAAATAGCGAGACTCTTGAGGCAATGGCCGTCAGGGTGGAGGAGTGGACGGGGATAGAGGAGGTCCGGTACGGGCGAAAGTGGTTCGAGAGGGGCGAACGGCTTGTGAAGGGTTTTTATATTATCGATCTCGTGCTGGGTGTCATCGTCTTCCTTTCGGTGGTCTTCGTCATTTCCAACACGGTTCGGCTGACGATCCTCAACAGCAGAAAGACGATAGATATCCTGAAACTTGTCGGAGCGACCAACGCCTATATCCAGATCCCGTTTATCATCGAGGGTGCTCTCCAGGGGATCGTCTCCTCGCTGCTTGCCATCGGGCTGCTCGCTATCATATACAGGTCCGCAGTGAACTATCTTCCGGGACTCGTGTTTATCAGGGTAGACGCTATTGCCGTGTTCGTCTTTTTCTGCGCACTTCTCGGAGCGATAGGGAGTTTCGCGGGGCTTCGCAGATTTCTAAGGATTTGACGACAGGCCGGATGAGATGAGATTTTACGAAAGCTATAAAGATACCATGTCGTTCAAGTGGAGAATCACACCTCTGGCACAAACGCGAGTGTTGCGCCGATCCTCCATCATCATGACAATTATGACCTTCCTCATATTGGCGGGAGGTATGTGCCCGATCGTTTCGGGAGGGAGCGCTCGAGCCGGGCAGCAGGACCTCGATAAAAAAATAGGAAAGAAGGAAAACGAACTCGAATCGCTCCGAAACCAGATAGCGGAGCAGAGAAAGAAAATAGGAGAACTCGAGAAAAAGGAAAAGGATGTCTCTGAATATCTCCGAAAACTCGAGGCTGAAGGGAATCTTGGAAAGCGGCTATTGGATGGCCTCGACGAAAAAAAGGGGATGCTAGAACAGCAGGTCGACCTGCTCCGGGATGAACTGACTGCCAGCGAGGCCGATTATGCCCGGAGGCTCAAGGTGTTTTCAAAAAGGCTGCGGGAGATGTACAAGAATGGTTCGAGACAGGCCTGGATGGAGCTTCTGGCTGCCGAAGATGTGGCAGACCTCCTGCAGAGATACAAGTTCGTCTCTCTGATAGCCGAGCGGGACGCCGATCTCATCGAGGGAGTGCGCAGGCACCGGGAAGAGGTGGCGAGGACCGAGGCGGGGATAACAGAGGCCCTGCACGAGGTCACCGTGTCGAGGAACGAGAAGGAAGGCGAGCTCGAGAAACTCAAAGAGAACGAGAGGAAAAGAAGAAGGACACTCTCCGGCCTTAAGAGTGACAGGCGAAAGTATGAGCAACGCGTCGCCGAGCTGGCCGCGGCAGAAAGCCAGATCAGCACCATGCTGGAAGAACTCGAAAAGATCAGGGAGGAACAGTCAAAGGCCTGGGGTGATTACGGGGTCGCCGATTTCAATTCATTGAAAGGACGGCTGGCCAGACCCGTATCAGGTGAAACGACGAGACGGTTCGGGCGCTTCAAGCACCCCGAGTTCGGAACGGTCACCTACAATACTGGAATTGATATCTCCACCAGAACGGGTGAGCCTGTGCGCTCGGTGGCGAGGGGGAGGGTGGAGTTCGCGGGGGTGCTGCCGGGATACGGTAATTGTATCATTATCAATCATGGAGGCGGGTTCTACACGATGTACGCGCACGCTTCCCAGATATTCGTTCAGCAGGGCGGCCAGGTGGAGAATGGCGGGCTGATAGCCGAGACCGGGGAAGAGACAGCAGGGGCAGGGGGATTGCTGCATTTCGAGATCAGGCAGTCGAAAAAGGCGCTTGATCCTGAAGGTTGGCTCAGGAAGGGAGGCCGCTGATCGATATTCACGCGGCAGCGGAGTTTCTGGCGAAGGGGCAGGAAAGGGTGAGGACACTTTTCGGCGGGATGCTGACCGCGGGAAAACTTCCATCCTCGCTGTTGTTCACCGGACCGGAAGGCTCGGGCAAAGAACTCATGGCATTACACCTTGCGGGGATGATCAATTGTGAGATGCCGGGGCATCGACTCGAGGACAGATGTGCCTCCTGTGAGAAGCTGTCCAAGCTGGAGTATCCGGATCTCCATCTTATCTATGCTATTCCTTCGGGCCCTCCCGAAAAATCGATACCGGTGGTGATCGAGAGCAGGAGAGAGGATTTTCTTTCGGCCGGGGAATTTGGAGGGAAGGCGAGATCGATCGGGATCGGGCAGGTCAGGACTATTACGGAGAAAGTCTCCAAGCAGCCTTTTGAGGGAAAACGTACACTGGTGATACTATGTGAGGCTCACCTTGCCACGATCGAGGCACAGAACGCATTTCTCAAGCTCCTGGAGGAGCCACCCTCATCTACAATTCTCATTCTGGTCACGGAATTCACTGACAGGCTCCTCCCGACGATCCGTTCGAGATGCCAGGAAGTGAGATTCGACATTCTACCCGACCATGTGGTCGCCGGATTTCTGGAGACATTTTACTCGGTGGAAAAGATCGAGTCGGAGAATCTTGCGGTGATGGCAGCGGGCAGCATCAGGAGGGCGATCAGGCTTCTCGACAAACGGTTCCTCGATATGAGGAATGACGCGGCCTCAATACTGAGGATGATACTGGAGGGGAAGGCTCGGCAGCTTCCCGCGGAGGCGGAGTCGGCCGCGAGGGAGTATTCACGAGAGGAGACGGGGCAGCTTTTCGGTGAGATGATCTCGGTGCTCCGCGATCTGATGAGATCGAAAGAAGACGGCCTGGACGAGAACAGCAGGCTGCGCCTGAATGATCATCTTGGGGCGACAGCCATCGATGCGGCGAAGGACAGGAACATCCCGGAGGACATCCGAAAGGTAGAGACGGCCGCGCGAAATCTGGGCAGGAACGTCGATATTGAGCTCACGATGATTCAACTCATGCTTGATTTGGCAGGGAAGTGGTATTAGATTGATTCTACATCAATTCTGACCGAAAAATAAGGCCGGGAGTCGGTCTGGCTGATAGTGGCCCCACAGGGAAATGGTGGTTACCCGGATGGAAATAGCAGAAGTCCAGTTTAAGGCTCAGAGAAAAGAGATTTTCAAGAACTCGAGAGCCCTGTACCTGAGGACCGGAAATTATTGCGTGGTCCAGGCAGACCGTGGCGAGGACATGGGGACGATCATAGCCCTGGCCCAGGTGGCCGACAAGGACATCGCTGTGAGCACCAAAGAAGTTCTCAGGCACGCAAACGATGCAGACATCGAATCGATAGCCGATATTCGCGCGAAAGAGAAGGAAGCTCTCACGGTCTGTCAGGAAAAGGCTGGCGAACATGAGCTTCAGATGAAGCTGGTAGATGTCGAGTGTCAGTTTGACGGAAACAAGATCACCTTTTATTTCACCTCGGACGGGCGCATAGATTTCAGGAGTCTGGTGAAAGACCTGGCGAGTATTTTCCGGACGAGGATCGATTTGAGGCAGATAGGGGTACGCGACGAGGCGCGGCGGTTCGACGGGATGGGGATGTGCGGCAGGCGGCTCTGTTGCTCGACCTTTCTAAAAGATTTTGAACCGGTCACGCTGAAGATGGCCAAGGACCAGAACCTTCCGTTGACCCCGACGAAAATATCGGGTGCCTGCGGCAGGCTTATGTGCTGCCTTGCCTACGAGCTTTCCGACTACAAGGAGATGATGAGAGGCGTGCCGAAAGCAGGAAGCAAGATCAACTGTTTCGGCGCGCAGCACAGGATAGATAAGATCAATCTTTTCGAAGAGGCAATAATCCTCTCCGACGAGAACGGGAACCACATCGAGATGCCCCTCCAGAAGTTCAAGGAAGAGATGGGGATCTGCGAAGTCGAACCTGTCGAAGAAGAAGAGATCGATGAAGATGCCTTGTTGAAGGATTTTATAGAAGACGAAGAATGAAAGGGCCTCCGGGAGAATCATGGCAGAAAAAAAGTTCTACATAACCACAGCTATCGATTACGTGAACCAGAAGCCTCACCTTGGTACTGCCTACGAAAAGATCGGCGCCGACTGTATGGCACGCTTCAAGAGGCTTTGCGGGTATGACGCATGGTTCCTGATGGGTAATGACGAACACTCGACCAATGTGCAGCGTGAGGCCCAGAAGAGGGGGCTCGACCCGAAGGACTATTGCCGTGAGATGTCCGTTAAGTTCACCGGCGCCTGGAAAGCGTTGAATATATCGTATGACGACTTCATCCATACGACGGAGGAGCGTCACGAGAAGGCCGTTACCGACCTGTTCCGCAGGATCCAGGAGAATGGCTTCATATACAAGGGAAAGTATGAGGGACTCTACTGCGAATCCTGCGAGGAGTTCATCGGCGAAAAGGATCTGGTCGACGGGCTATGTCCAAGTCACAAGCTGGAGCCGAAGAAGATCAGCGAGGAGAACTACTTTTTTGCACTCTCGAAATTCGAGGACAGGCTGCTGGCACATATAGAGAAAAACCCGGAATTCATCAGGCCACAGACCAGGAAGAATGAGATCCTGAACGTGATCAAGGGAGGGCTGCGCGACGTCTCCATCTCAAGGGCCGGAGTCGACTGGGGAATACCTCTGCCGATCGACGACGGGCATGTCATCTACGTCTGGTTCGATGCTTTGACCAACTATATATCAGGACTTGGTTATGGAGGAGACGATCCGTCCCTGTTCGAGAAATACTGGCCCGCCGACGTCCACGTGATAGGCAAGGACATCACCCGGTTTCACTGCGTGATCTGGCCCTCGATGCTGATGGCCGCCGGAGTCGAGCTGCCGAAAAGCGTGTTCGCTCACGGGTTCATCTCGCTCGCCGGCGAGAAGATGAGCAAGAGTCGTGGAAACATACTCGACCCGGAGAAGATGGTGGAGGTCTTCGGCGCGGACGGAGTGAGATACCTGCTGCTCCGGGAGGTGCCCTTTGACAAGGACGGCGATATCTCAAGCGAGATCCTGTTCAACCGTTACAACGCCGATCTGGCAAACGAACTCGGCAATCTCTTCAGCCGCACAGTGGCGATGATATCGAAATATCTCGGGGGCGACGTTGAGACGGCGCCATTCGACGAGAGCTGCGAGCTTTACTCCGCGTTGAAGGAAGCCCTGGACGGATATATGGGACATATGGAAAAGATGGAGTTCTCAAGAGCTCTCTCGTCGTACTGGTCGGTGATCCAGAGAGCGAACCGGTTCATAGAGGAGAAGTCTCCCTGGGCCCTGGCGAAGGACGAGTCGAAGACCGATCAGCTCGAATCGGTTTTCAGGGAACTGCTCGTCGTCTTGAGAAGTTCGGCGATAGTGCTTTCACCGTTTATGCCGGAGAAGATGGCGGAGATGGGAAGACATCTCGGAGGGTTCGAATCTGAGCCGGGACAGCTTCCTCCGCGAGAGTCCGGAGCTGAAGGACTGAGTCAGCCCGAGCCCCTTTTCCCGAGGTTGAAGAACGTGGAGTTCGAGTAGGCTGAATCTGACCCCGGGACCTGTAATACACAACCCCTGGAAGGATGTGGAAGATGATAGTAATAAAAAAACTGGACGAAGTGCCGGTAATGGATACGGCCCATGGCGTCGACGCGCGCAATCTCTATAAAAAGACAGAGGCGATGGTCTCTGTGATCTCGCTTGAACCGGGACAGGCCCTGAAGCGTCATATCACCCCGGTCGATGTAGCCTTCTACGTGCTGGAGGGAACAGGCACCGTCGAAGTGGGCGATGAAAAGCTGGTAGTGTCGAAGGACACCCTGGTCGAGAGTCCAAAAGATATCATGCATTGCTGGTACAATACGAGTGACGCGATGCTGAAGTTCATGGTCATAAAGGCCCCGCAACCGACCAAGAAGACGACCTTCATTTCGAACGACTAAGGGAAGATGTCGTAGATGCTGATCGATTCACATGCGCACATGAATATGTCGCAGTTCAGGGATGACCTGTCGGCCGTCCTTGAAAGGGCTGCGCTGGCCGGAGTCGGAGAGATACTCAATGTAGGGTATGACCCCGCATCGATAGAGGAGACGATAGCCCTGGTCGACAAGTATCCCGCGATATACGCCGCCGTCGGCATCCATCCCCATCATGCCACAGACTGGAACGGATATCTTGAGGACAGGATCAAGCAGTTCCTGCTGCGCCGGAAGGTGCTTGCCGTGGGAGAGATCGGGCTGGATTACTACAGGGACCTTTCCCCGCGTGACATCCAGCAGGACGTGTTCAGGCGCCAGATAGGACTGGCCAGACAATTCGGAAAACCGATCATAATCCATTGCCGGGAGGCATTCCCCGATGTGATAAGGATCATGAAAGAAGAAAAGGCTTTTGAGGTCGGAGGCATCTTTCACGCTTTTTCAGGAGGGGAGGCGGAAGCCGGACAGGTACTCGACCTGGGGTTTCTGATCGGCATCGGCGGGCCCCTGACATATCCGAAATCGATCCTTCCGGCCGTAGCTGAAAGATTGCCTTCAAGTTCGTTCGTCCTTGAGACAGATTGTCCCTACCTGCCACCACAGGCATACAGGGGCAAGAGGAACGAACCGGCCTACGTAGCTCTTGTCGCGGAGAAGCTGGCCGCGATCAGAGGTGTCGAGATCGACGATATTGCCAGGGCTGCCGAGACGAATTTCAGAGGGATGTTCCACGGGGAGAAAGATGTTCCGGTAAGTGTGGCGTACAGCCTGAAGAAAAGCATATATATCAACGTCACGGCGAGCTGTACCAACGACTGTGCTTTCTGCACAAGGTTCAGGTCGAACAACAACCTCTATGGATATAATCTGAACCTTCTGGCCGATCCCTCTGTGGCAGAGATGGTCTCCGCGGTGGGAGAGGCCATGTTGCCGGGAGATTTCAGGGAGATAGTGTTCTGCGGATACGGCGAGCCGACCGCGAGGCTGAAAGCCCTCAGGGAGACCGCCTCGAAGATCGGGAAGCACGGGCTTCCCATGAGGCTTAATACGAACGGACAGGGGAACATGATAAACCGGAGAAATATCGTTCCCGAGCTTGAGGAATATTTTTCGAAGGTGTCGATCAGCCTGAATGCCCAGGACCGGGAGACATACATGAGAGTCTGCAAGCCGGACATGGGAGAACAGGCATTTGACGCGGTCCTGGATTTTGTCAGGGCGGTCGCAGCCTCAAGGATGGACTGCACAGTGACGGCCCTCGATTATCCTGAAGTCGATCTCGAAGCTACACGCGTCCTCGTAGAATCGATACCCGGCGCGAAGTTCAAAGTGAGAAAATATCATTTTCCGGCCATTTCCGGGCAGGATATCCCCGAACAGGTATGAGCGGAAGAAAACCAGATAATACCGGCAGTCGGCCCAGGGCGAAAAAGAGCCTCGGGCAGAATTTTCTCATCTCCGGGAAAGTCATCGACAGGATAGTCAAAGCTCTTGACCCTGGCAGTGGTATCCCGATAATGGAGATAGGCCCCGGTACGGGGGCATTGACCGGCCCCCTGGCAGAAAAAGGCGCGAGAATTGCTGCATTCGAACTTGACCGGAGGCTGTCGAAAGAACTGGGGGAAAGGTTCGCAGGTTCCGATAATGTGGAAATAGTAGAGGCCGATGTCCGCGAGATCGATTTCGATCTGGAAGCGAAGAGGCGGGAATGGGAAAAGTACAGGGTCGCCGGCAATATTCCCTACCTGTTGACATCGACGATAATGATAAAGCTCGGATTACTCGAAAGATCTGCCGGAGCCGTGATAATGGTGCAGAAGGAGGTCGGAGAAAGAATCCTGACTTCACCGGGAAAGCGCGGATGTGGTATCCTTTCAGTCTTTCTGCAGGCATGGTTCGATATTTCGATGGTAACGACGGCCAGGGCCGGAGCTTTTATACCGAAGCCGAAGGTGGACAGTGTAGTGCTTTCCTTTACGCCGGAGGCGAGAGAGGGAGCACCGCGTGACAGGAAAGGGTTTCTGGGCTTCGTAAAGATATCTTTCTCTCAGAGAAGGAAGAAGCTTGTGAATGTTCTGGGCAATTTGCTCGGGGAAGGCGGAAAACCGGAAGCCGCGGCGCTCATGGGTGAAGCGGGCACGGATGCCGGACTGAGGCCGGAGGAGCTTTCCCTGGATGACTGGTTCCGACTGTACGGGGTGTTCGAAAAGAGATGACAGGGGATCCGGGAAGAGGCAGGCAGATGAGATTGACATCAGAAAGACAGACGACCGGGCGGCGCGGAGACGAAATGGCGGCATCTGTTTTTACGGCCGTCTTTGCCTGCGTCCTCTGCCTCTGCATTCCCGCGGGGATCGCCGCTCAGGACAGCAGGAACCTCGAGGACGCATCTCCCGATTCCATAGCCACGACCTGGCTCGGTGTGATCTCGAAGTCAGAGATCGATTTTACCGAAGGTTACCGAAAGGCAAAGAGCAGCCTCACCTGGACATATAATGCGGCTGACTGGGCCTTCAGCAGCTCGATGAGCATCGACAAGAAGAAACTGCGGGGCAGGGACCAGGAGACGCTGATGGAGAGTTTTCTCGCCTCGGGTACCAGGATCGTCCCGAATCGATATACGCTGAACGTTAATATGGGTGATATGTATACGCAGACGACAAGCGCGGCCCTTTCACAGTTCGGCAAGGAGATCGTGATGGAGACCCAGTCGACCGGGTTCAACCTTCTGTCTCTCATGACTGTTCCCGGAGCTTCTGCGTCGAATTTCTCCCTGGTGGGAACTGCTTCACGAGGCAAGCAGGATTTCAAGTACAACAAGACGGTGAAGATGAATGCCTCGGGGCACCTTGTCTATGAAATAGGGCCGCATATCACGGTGAGTGGTGGTGGCGGCTCGTTTGTCGTCAGGGAGGCGAGTGATGTCGGCCCCTTCCAGTTTAACGGGATCAGGAGCAATGTAGACACTCTCCGTACAGGAATCGATATTGGTTCCGGTGAGAAGAAGAAGTTCAAGCTGAGGTACTCGAGAAAGATGGGCAAGCTCAGACAGATCGATCCTCCGCTCGGCAATACCATGCAGATCATCGATAGCCCGGAGGACGCCAAAGAGGAAGAGAGCAGGATAAAGGGCGAGGAACTTCTCATAGAATCGAAGGTCGAGCTCAGGGATGGCCTCCTCATCGAAGTGAACTTCGACCACACCTACTCGGACCAGGCCTACCGGGTCGAGAACAGGCGTAACAAGGAGTCCGAGACCAACGATATCGATGCATCGGTCTCGTACAGGTACCACCCGAAAGGCAGTGTCAGCGTTTCGATGGCCAGGGGCGAATCGGACACGGAGTTCGGTCCGACATCTGTAGCGAGTTACAGAACAAAAGATTATTCGATGTCGGTCTCGGTGAAGCATACTTTTCACGATTCTCTGGACATCCTGCTCAGGGGTTCGACGTCACTGGACCAGAAGCTCTACAAAAAGAAGGAACAGAACCCGAGGGACGCCGATTACACATTTTCATCCCTCTACGGGAAGATGAACGCATATCTCTTCCGCCTGATCGAGACTACCGTAACGAGCACGTTGAGCAGGAGGGAGACGATCAACATAGACGCGACCCTCTCTGGAGATAACAGGGTCGATTATCAGTACCTGTTTGTTCCCGAATATGAGTTCAGCCCCCAGACCTGGCTTTCGCTCGGGCAGAAATACGAGATCAAGATCGATTATACCGAGTTCTCGTTTGACACAGACAGAAACTATCTGAACAGGAACACGACCCTTACGACCGAGGTGGGGATCGGTCTATTCAGGAAGCTGAGGTACAGGATTCGGCACAGGTACAACATGAAGGACACCGGATCGTACCAATCGAAGATCGAGGGGCCGAGGCTCTACAATCCGACAAGCGAGAATATAGAGAACCGGCTCACGATGAACCTGGACTATGAGGCATTCCCCGGCATGACCATTTTTGTGAGATCGAATTTCAGGGGGCAGATCAACAATACTCTCGGGGTCATAGACGGGATGAGGCGGGTGACGAGGACATCCGGGACCGAGTCGGGAGATTTCAGGGCCGGGTTCAAGAGAAAGAGGGAGTTCACCGGCTACGGTGAGGTGGACCTCGATATTGCATGGGTAAAAAAGTTCGGACCTTTCATCTCGGAAGAGAACCGCGAATACTGGGTAGTGAGCGCGAACGTGAATTTTTCATTCTAGGGTGTGAGAGTAATGAAGACCAAAACGATATTTCTGATGATAGTGATGGCCCTGGCTATAAACGCGGGCTGCCTGTTTTCCCCCAGGGACGCGGAAGAGCCGGGGGAGGATACCGACCCCTGGACGGTGCCGCTGGTGCCGAAAGATGTCTTTATCAACCTGAGTTCAGGGTTCCGCGCGAGCGCCAATTCAAACTACGAGAGGTCGCTGGGCGATGAGTTCGAGTTTATCGCGAGGCCTGTCGACTGGCCCGATTTTGTTGCCTGGAGCAAGGACGACGAGATAACCTTCCTCGACAGGCTGAAGGGTGATTATCTCGGGGAGCGGACCATACGTTTCGGCGATGAGTTCGGGATCTTCACAGATAAGCAGGATATCGGTACCGATGTTTGGTATGAGGGGGAGTATCTGATCACTCTAGACCCCGGCGATGGCGCTGACCCTGATATCTTTGCAGGGATAGCGAGATTCTACCTCGTTAAGGGTTCTGTCGGCTGGGTGATGATAGGGTGGGATGACCTGGATGTCTCGAGTGACGAATATCCCACGGCGACCTTTCTCAGAAAGACTTTCCAGTGATCCCGGGCACGAGAAAAACCGGCACAAATCAGATATAACGCATTGTTGCGGCGATTCTCAGGAACTTCTCTTGCGCTGCGGCGGAGAATGTGGTAAAATCCACTGAAGGAGGAGAATAGTATGAAAAAAGTAAAACCCCTGAAAACTATCGCTGCCATACTGCTTGTCAGCGTCATTGCTACGTACGGCTGTATTCTGAACCCTGATACCGGAGATGAAGGGCGCGATCCTGTTGTAATCGACTGGCCCGACCTGTCGACCCCTGATGATGTGGTCGAGACGATCCGCCTGGTCTACAAACATTTCAACACGGCACCTACCGATGAATTGATGACCTATTATGCGGACATCCTCTATGACGACCCGGGCCAGGAACACGATTATGTCTGGAACATGCAGCCCGACGACTATACAAAGTACGGCGAACTGATGTTGAGGGAAGAAGATATCGCCGGGACCGAGTATATCATCAGACAGTCCAGCGCTCTGTATCTGTTCATATCGGCTGGAACATGGGATCCTGCCCCGGATGTTTGCGCCGAGTGTCTCCAGACGACCAGGACCTATACGATCACCACTACGCTGGATCATAATGGAGAGATCGAGACCCTTTCCGGGTTATCGATGAATATCAACCTGGTCATCGGGCCAAATGAGCAGAAACCCGGCACCTGGGTGATATATGTAGCATCCGATCTTCCAGGGACTGAGTCGTAACAAAGTCTTAATGTGACATGCTGAGAATTCACGGCCCCTCCAGACGGAGGGGCCTTTTTTTTTGCCGGGGGCGCGACGGTTTGACATCGGGTGGGATTTTCTATATATTTAAATTGGGTTTTAAAGTAGCCAGACAAAGGATCAGACCAGGAGGAGGTGCTGTCATGAGCGACAGAAGAGTTCTGCTCGCAATCGTGGGTATTGTCTGTATCGCCTTTTGTCTGCCCGGGTGTGCCAACGACCCGGAGCAGGGAGTCACCGATTTTGCCGAATCCGATATCGAATGGCCCACCCTTCACGAGAGGGAGGACCTGATCGAGACTATCCTGTTGTGCTACGAGAATTTTGACCAGGCATCGCTGGAAGAGCTCGAACATTTCTACGGTAGGGTTCTCTACGATGATTCCAGCGACGACAACGACTATGTATGGATAACGGATCCGAGGGATGTCGAGGATGGATGCCCCGCCCTTCTCACCAGGGCGCAGGATATCAATTCGACGAAGAATATCTTCAGCCGCGCGTCCGAGCTGCAGTTGTCTATCTACCCGGCGAAGTGGTTTGAGGCGCCTGATGTGTGCGACGGATGCTGGGAGACGACGAGGGTCTACTCGATCGTCATGGTCACCGGAACGGGTGATGATGCTCACTTCCTGTCGAGCGGCGAGATGAACATCCATTTTATCGCCGGGCCGCACCACAACGACCCGGAGAAATGGGCCATCTACGTTGCCCGGGATCTGGGCGGCGACCGGTGATCCGTCTCAGGGATGGTCTCATTCCTTCTGGATGAACAGTACCGGGATGAATGGGTTCTTTGATGATCTGACAGAATTGTTTTTATGGGCCCCTCCACTGCGGGGGGGCTTTTTTCACTCGGTAAGGGAGAAGAGTGATATGAATCGTTTTTCAATGGGATATCTTTCGATTATCTGCCTGCTGGCTCTGACGCTGGCTTTCACCCCCGGTTGTCAGGATGACCCGGTGAAGGGCGAGCTTGATTCGGGCATCGAATGGCCGGATCTATCCGCTGAGGAGGATGTGATCGAGACAATCCGGCTGGTCTACCAGAATTTCAACAAGGTACCCAGTGATGAATTGATGACCCGCTATGCAGCCGTCCTCTATGACGACCCGAACCAGGAACACGATTATGTCTGGAACATGAAGCCCGGTGATGTGGCTCAGTACGGTGTATTGATGTTTAGGGAAGAAGATATCGCCGGGACTGAGTATATCATCAGACAGTCCAGCGCTCTGAATCTGGATATATCATATGCAAGTTGGGAGGCTGCTCCGGATATCTGCGATGAGTGTCTCCAGACGACCAGGGTTTATTCAATCTCCACTACGCTGGATCACAGGGGAGAGATTTGGACCCTCACTGGTGAGGAGATGGGGATTCAGTTCGTCATTGGTCCTAACGAGCAGATTTCCGGCACCTGGGTGATATATATCGCGTCAGAGCTGCCGGATTAGTGATGTACGGGGGCTTCAGGACCGCGCGGCATGACAGAAAAAATAATGAACACTGATTCCATGTATTTTTCCTGATACGATATTGGGGAGACAGCATGCAATCTTCTCCATATCTTGACATGGCCCCACTTACATTACTATAGTATCCCTGCCCGCCGGCTGTCTGACGGAGGGCCTGGTGGTTATTACGTATCGAATAACAAAGTGAATGTGACTGATGGCCAGAAAAAAGAAGAAAAAGAAACAAACAACAAAGCGGATAGTCAGGATCAAACGCATTGCCTGGGGCCTGGGCATAGCCGCGCTGGTCACGATCACAATGCTGAGATATTTTCAGACGGTCCGTGGCGGCGCGTTCCTGCTCGACATGGGATTCAGCGGGAGATACGAGGTCGTTCAGGAGGCCCTCAGCGAAAAGGTGAAGGAGGTCCTGCATCCTCTGGCGATACTTGATGATGATATCAAGATTACTAGAGAGAAGCCCGATTCCTCCGGTAGGTCAGTAGTCATACTGAGGGGAGAGGTCCCGCATGGCGCCTCCAATGTGCAGGTAAATGCCGCGGTCGATGCCGCTGCTGTTTCTATCGGTACACGGGTCCGCAAGTGTATCGAAAAAAAGGATGGACGTGTGATCGAGATGGAGCTCGGCACGAGACGATTCATCACCCACCGGTGTTATTTCAGAATGAGCAAGAGAGGGAAAGTACCCTACAGAATTGAGACGACAGGGCCGGCGATCTCGATCGTGGTCGACGATTTCGGTTTTTTTAATAACAGGCTCGTTAGAGAATTCATTGAGCTGGATGTCCCGGTGACGATCTCGGTGATCCCGGGACTGAAGCACTCTGAAAAGATATGCAAAATGGCTGTGGCTGCTGGCAAGGAGACTTTCTGTCATCTTCCGATGGAACCGGAGAAGGGTGCGGACGATGTCGGCGATATCCCACTTGTAAGAACGGCGATGAGTGGCAGGGAGATCGAGAGGATAGTAGAAAAAGCGCTCAAGACTACACCCGGAGTGACCGGAATGAACAACCATATGGGGTCCAGGGCTACGGCGGACCGGGCGGTGATGGACGCGATCATGAAGGTCTGTGTAAAAGAGGACCTTATTTTCTTCGACAGCCTGACGTCGTCGAAATCGGTTGTCCGTGAGGCGGCCGAGGCTGCGGGAGTGGGCAACGCCAGAAACGACCTGTTTCTGGACAATAACAAAAAGGACACAAGAGAAAATATGAAGAAGCTTTTGTCGCTGGGCGCACACCGGGGCAGGGCCATTGCCATAATGCATGTGAGGAAGGAAAGCCTCGCTGACCTTAAATGGATGATAGGTGAAGCTCGCAGGAAGGGCATAAGATTTATAAAATTGTCGGAGATGCTCGAGGGCGAGACCCCTCGTTGATAACCAGGGAGGAAGATCTTGAACAGGATGAGACTGGGAGTAAACATAGACCATGTAGCGACATTGAGGGAAGCGAGAAAGACTACCGAACCTGATCCGGTGACGGCGGCGATGCTTTCCGAGATGGGTGGAGCCGACCAGATAACATTTCACCTGAGAGAAGACAGGCGTCATATACAGAACAGGGATGCCAGGCTGATCAGCGAGATGGCCCAGACTCTGGTAAACCTTGAAATGGCCGCTACAGCGGAAATGCAGGAGATCGCCATGGCCCTTCATCCCGACGCTGTCACCCTTGTGCCGGAGCGGCGGGAAGAAGTCACGACCGAAGGAGGCCTGGATCTGCTCCGTGGAGGCGAAAAATACGCGGTGGTGACAAAGGCGCTGCAGGAAGGCGGGATCAGGGTCGCTGCTTTCATCGGTCCCGACAAGGCACAGATCAAAGAGGCGGCCAAACTTGGCTTCGACGCTATTGAGATACATACAGGCGAATACGCGAACTCTTCCGGGGCAGAGACCGGAAAGGCCGTCGCCTCGGTGCAGGAAGCGGTGCGGGCCGGGAAAAAATACGGACTGCATGTCCATGCCGGACACGGGCTGACCTACCACAACGTCCAGAGGATAGTCGACATAGAAGATATAGAGGAGCTCAATATCGGCCACAGCATTATTTCGCGAGCCGTTTTTGTCGGAGTGGAACAGGCAGTAAGAGAGATGGTCGAGTTACTTATACGTTGATACTGAAAATATGCTGTTGAAGCCGCTATCTGATGAAGCCTACTGCGGTGGGATACAGCAGACTTAGGAATAGAAGGAGATATCGCCCTATGGAGATGCTTGCGACAACATTGTTCGGACTCGAGGAAGTACTTTCTTCCGAGCTCAGGGAGGCGGGAGCTTCCGATATCGTGATGCATAACAGGGCGGTATCGTTCGCCGGCGACAGGGAACTCCTGTACAGGCTTAATCTTGTTCTGAGGACCGCGTCGAAGATCCTCGTGCCCGTGAGGAAGACCCGGGTCCGCTCGGAGAAAGACCTGTACTCGGGAGCCAGAGATATCGACTGGAAAAAGTATCTGGATCCGGAGCGCACCTTTGCGGTCGACAGCGTCGTCAACTCTAAACATTTCGGTCATTCAAAGTTTGTAGCGCTAAGAGTGAAAGACGCGATCGCCGACCAGTTCAGAGAAAAAACAGGCAGGCGGCCAAGCGTCGACCGCGAGAATCCCGATGTCCAGGTCAACGTTCACATAGACAGGGAAAGGCTCACTATCTCACTGGACAGTTCGGGAGTCCCGCTTCATCGCAGGGGTTACAGACGGGAGGGGCGGGGAGCGCCTATCGGCGAAGTGCTCGCTGCAGGCATGATCAGACTTTCTGGATGGAACGGCGAAGATTCATTTATCGATCCGATGTGCGGTTCAGGAACGATCTCGATCGAGGCGGCAATGATCGCGAAGAATATCCCGCCGGGGCTTTCACGGAAGCGATTCGGGTTTTTTGAATGGAAGGATTTCGATCGGGGACTGTTCGAGAAGATCGTTTCTGAACTGAAGAAAGGTGTCCGTCCGTCAGCCGGAACGATTGCCGGGACAGACATCTCCGGCAGGACGATAGAGGCCGCGAAGGCGAACGCCCGCAGGGCGGGGCTGGAGGACGATATCAGGTTTGAGGTGTCGTTATTTGAGAAGGTCGTTCCGCCCGAGGCGCCCGGAGTCGCAATAATGAATCCTCCTTACGGCAAGAGGATGGGGCAGGAAGATATAATAGAATTCTATAAAATGATCGGCGATGGACTGAAGAACAGTTTCGAAGGGTACGATGCCTGGGTGATCAGTTCGAACCTCAGGGCTCTGAAATTTGTGGGCCTGAAGCCGTCGAAAAAAATAATCCTTTTCAATGGTCCACTCGAATGCCGCTTTCAGGGCTATTCGGTCTACAGGGGAAGCAAGAAGGCAAAGTACAACAAGCCGGATCAGGCGGAAGAATAATTTGCGGCAGAAATCCGAAAAACGCAAAACAGGGCGTGACTCTCGAAAGGCTGTGTTGACCGAGGGGCCCATAGGGAAGACTCTGTTCAGGCTTACCGTTCCTATGACCATGGGCATCCTCGCCATGGTAGCATTCAATCTCACCGACACTTTTTTTGTAAGCAGGCTTGGCACGAAACACCTCGCCGCGCTGAGTTTTACTTTTCCCGTGATCCTGGTCTTGACCAGGTTCGCCCTCGGCATCGGTGTAGGCGCGGCTTCTGTGGTGTCGCGAGCGATCGGTATGGGAGACTGGAAAAGCGTGCGGAGGCTGACGACAGATGGACTGGGGCTCTCACTATTTTTCGTCGCGATATTCGTCGTTGCCGGACTGTTCTCCATAGACAAGTTGTTTGGAGCTCTTGGTGCCGAGGGGGAGATACTGGATCTGGTCAGGGAGTATATGCGGATATGGTACTTCGGACTGATCTTTGTCGTCGTTCCGATGGTCAGCAACAACGGCATAAGGGCGACGGGGGACACGAAGACTCCCGCCATGATCATGCTGGTAGCGGTCGTTGTGAACACGGCTCTGGACCCGCTTCTCATTTTCGGCATAGGCCCCTTCCCGGAGATGGGGCTGGCAGGAGCCGCGCTGGCGACTCTGATCGCCAGGATGGTGACCTTCGCCGTATCGTTTTACGTGATATACAAAAAACTGAAAATGGTGACATTCGAACGCCCCGGCTTCGACGAGATGATCGATTCATGGAAGCGGATCTTGTATATCGCGCTGCCGGCAGCTGTCACGAGGATCATCGTCCCTGTCGGACAGGGAGTGATCACAGGTATCACGGCGGCTTACGGAACAAACGCGGTCGCGGCCCTTGGCGTCGCTATCCGGACAGAATATTTTGCTTTCGCCGTAGTAATGGCCCTCTCTTCGGTGCTGGCTCCTTTCGTGGGCCAGAACTGGGGCGCTGGAAAATTCGACAGGGTGAAGGCCGGGATCAAAAAGAGCAACCGTTTCGCGATGGTATGGGGTTTCGGGTCGCTTGCTGTCCTCGCCCTGGTGGCCAGGCCGGTGGCCGGGATATTTTCCAGCGATCCGGATGTGATCTCCAACATTGTCCTCTACATGAGAATAGTGCCCCTGGCATACTTCCTTCAGATGGTCCTGATGCTTGTGACCGGAACGCTGAATGTCCTCAACAAGCCATTCCATGCGGCAGCGATAGGTGTGGGCCAGGTGATCCTTCTGACGATTCCTCTCGCGTTTATCGGAAGCGCCATTTTCGGGCTTAAGGGAGTCTTCATGGGAATAGCGATCGCATATCTCATTTCCGGAATATTTGCCCAGGTGGTATTGTGGAGGCAGGTAAGGAAAGTCGAGGAAGACGCTATCGCCGATGCGGCGGTTTCCTGAGGGACGAAGGACGCGCAGGAGTCGAAAGAATCGGGCGCAATGAAAGGCACAGGAGATTCTGATGAATAGAAAAAATCTTGTTCGAAGGATTTCAGGTATTCTGACACGCGAAACGGCTCGCCTGGCCCCAAACGGGCCGGACAGAGGCCTGGGTCGCCCGACACTGCCAATGGCAGTAGCCGGGGTGATACTGTTTTCACTTATTGGCGGATGTGGCGGATCCACCGGAGGTGGGGAATCAGGAGATGAAATGAAGATAGCTTTTCTACATCACAGCACGGGAAAGAACATCTGGGACGGCGGAGTCAGGAAGTGTCTGAAAAAACAGGGCAGGGAAAACAAAACGAAGTACGATATCAGAGAGATCGCTTTCCCGAAGGAAAGTCCCTATGGCTGGAACAACTACCCATACGACTACTGGAAGATATGGGTCGAGAATGCTGGACCTGATAAATACCTGGATGAACCTACACTGGAGATCCTGACCGAGGATTACCAGGTGATCGTCTTCAAGCACTGTTTTCCGGTCAGCGACATCAGCCCCGACACAGGGAGTCCCGATGTCGCGTCGAGCGAAAAGAAACTGGAAAACTACAAATTGCAGTATGCGGCGCTTAAAGAAAAGATGCTGCAATTTCCCGAGACAAAGTTCCTCGTATGGACCGGAGCCGCGCTGGTCGAGCAGCGCTCGGACAATGAACGTGGTGCCCGTGCCAGGGAATTCGCAAGTTGGGTGCAGGAGGAATGGAACGAGCCGGGTGACAATATCTTCGTATGGGATCTTTTTACACTCGAGACCGGTGGCGGCCTGTTTATGAAGGAAGAATTCGCGCAGTCACCGACCAACTCACATCCGAACAGGGAATTTTCTAAAAAAGCCGCCGAAGAGTTCTGCAAACGACTTGTGCAGATCATCGAAGAGTAGATTCCCGGAGAGCCGATCGGCAAAAAAGAGATCCTCATAGAGCGATGAAATTATTTTTCAGAGCGGATGAGCATGAGGAATTCCTGCTCGGTGAGTATCTTCAGTTCCAGACGGACCGCCTTTTCGTGCTTTGATCCCGGATCGGTACCCGCGATGACATAGTCGGTCTTTTTGCTGACCGTAGAACTGGTCCTGCCTCCAAGTTCCTGCACCATACGTTTCGCTTCCGTCCTGGTCAGTGATTCCATGCTGCCGGTGAAAACAAAAGTCATTCCCTCGAACGGCTTCGGCCCGGTGGAGACGGAGGGAGGTCTCGGCGCCAGCCCCGCGGTGAACATCCTGGCAAGGGCAGCGCGATTCTTGTCAGAAGAAAAGAACTTCGACACGGAACGGGCTACTTCCGGCCCGATCTCGTGAAGCGCCATCAGCTCGTCTTCCGAACTTTCTCCAAGTCTTTCTATCGACCCGAATCTCTCGGCGAGGATCGTAGCTACATGTTCGCCGACATTCCGGATTCCCAGCGCGAAGATAAAACGTTCAAGAGTTTTTGCCTTGGAAGCTTCGATGGCCGAGAGAAGATTGTCGGCCGATTTTTCGGCGAAGCCCTCGAGGCCCAGAAGAGACTCTCTTTCCAGTTGGAAGAGATCGCTGATGCATCCGGCTAGCCCCTTCTCGACTATCATTGCCACAGTCTTTTCCCCGAGTCCCTCGATGTCCATCGCGCCTCTCGACGCGAAATGTTCTATACCTCTTTTCAGCTGGGCCAGGCAGGTGAGCCCACCGCTGCAGAAATGGTATGCCCCTTCCTCTTCGACAGGACTCCCGCAGACTGGACAGGCGGAAGGCATGACGAACGGAGCTTTCCTGTCCTCTCCATCTGAGGGGAGGCGCTCAACGACAGCGGGGATGACATCGCCGGCCCTCTTTATCCGTACCCGGTCGCCCTCGCGAATATCCTTTCTTGCCACTTCGCCCGCATTATGAAGGGTTGCCCGGCTGACGGTGACACCACCGACATCTACAGGGCGAAGAAGAGCCACAGGTGTCAACTTGCCGGTACGGCCCACGCCGACGACGATCTCTTCGACGCTCGTGACTTCCCTGCGAGGTTCGAATTTCAAGGCAAGGGCCCACCTCGGCGAGCGCGATCTCATGCCGGCCGCGGAGCGTACGCGTTTCGAGTCTGCCTGGATGACTATTCCGTCTATCTCGAAGGGAAGGGTGTCCCTGGTCGAAGCCAGGGTCGAATGGAAGGTGATAGCTTCTTCGATGTCCGAGCAGAGTTTCCAGTGAGAATCTATTAGAAATCCCCAATCCTTCATTTTGTTCAGCTCTTCCACATGTGTGGCGGGAGGTTCTTTTCCTTCATCGGGAGAGGAGGACATCGACATTATCTCATAGGCGTAAAATGTGAGGGGCCTCGACGCGGTGATCCTCGAATCGAGTTGTCTCAGAGAACCGGCTGCGGCATTTCTCGGATTTGCGAAGGTGTTCTCTCCCCGTTCCGTCATAACACGGTTCAGGTTCCGGAATCCTTCAAGCGGCATAAGAGCTTCACCGCGGATAGAAAGTCTTTCCGGGGGAGAGTCGTCGCGCAGTCTCAATGGGATAGACTGTATAGTACGGATATTTGGAGTGATATCCTCGCCCGTATATCCGTCGCCCCTGCTGGCGCCTCGAAAGAGGATACCGTTCTTGTATATCAATTCTACAGACAGTCCGTCGAATTTCGGTTCGACGGTATATTTGAGAGTCTCTCTCTCTACCAGCTTTCGGAGTCTCGCGTCGAACTCTCTTGTCGCCTCCGGGGTGGTGGTAGAATCCAGGCTCAGCATGGGGACTATATGTTTCGCGGGTGGAAGCGAGCTTCTCGGAGCCGCACCCACACGCTGAGTCGGAGAATCCGGAGTGACAAGACCGGGGAAAAGAGATTCGAGTTCCTCAAGCTCTTTTCTGAGACTGTCATACGTCTCGTCCGATATCGTGGGTGACGATTCCACATAATAGAGGCGGTCGTGCCTGTCGATCTCGGCCCGTATTTTCTTTACCCTTGCTGCCGCTTCTTCCTGCCTCACTCACGGGCCCTTTCGTTCGCTATTCTTTATCGTCTACGCCTGCGGGCAGGCGCTCCCGCCAGGCATCGGTATTGAAATTAAATCTTCTCGCCAGCCTGAGAAGGCTGGTGACGCTCGACATATCGGAAGAAAACCCTTTCCCCTTGCCGATCCTCGTCATCACTTCCTCCATGACGGTCGTCATTATGGAAAAAAGTTCGTTCTGAATCTCGTGCTGGACGATCGGTATGCCTATTCCGTAACTGTATTCGGCGAAAACGTGGAGCCTGTCGGCCAGGTCGGAGTTCAGTCCCTCGCGAAGTTTTCTCAGGCTCTCCAGAAAAAACCCTTCGAATATCGATGCTATCTCAGTCCGATCGATATTCACTCCATAATATTTCGCTTCAGACAGGACGGAATGGACTCCCTCGAGACCCTTGTCGTCGAGGGCACGTTCCCAGTGGGAAATCTCCGATCTCAAGCGGTCGGCCAGTACCGTGCGGGCCTGGGCGAGAAGGCTTTCCGGCGGACGCATCGACGTTTCGGTGAAGAGCCTGAGAAGTTCACGGTTTTCCATATAGAGGTCGGTGAATTGTCCTATGACCGAGGCGATCTGTCTTTCCGCAAGCTTGCCGAGGATCTTTTCTTTATCCTCGGGGAAGAGGTCGCGCATTGCGAAGATCCTTCCCCCGAAATGTTCGACTGCAGCACGAAGTATATCCTGCCTGGTGGATTCAGGGGCAATCGTTTTGAACCTCTCAACCGTTTTCGTGTAGTCGTCGTTGTCCGAACATTCGCTTAAGATGCATGTGATCCGGGCGGGTTTGTCAGGCAGCAGGAGGTATTTGTAATCGTAAGACGCCAGGGTCAGGGGGTCGGTCATAGCGAAACGCCCGATTATCATTGAAATAGGTCCCGGACTGATCTCGACTCTGCTCGTATCGTTAAATCCGAATCCGTATCTTTCCGGGGAAGCATTGCGGCAATCGAGGTTCGAAGCCAGAGCGTACTGACCGGCGAGAAGTGACGGTTCGACGGAAGAATATTTTTTCGCCGCATTGAATATGGTTTTTCCTGTCCCCAGCTGTTCGATATTGCTCCTGGCCTCGGACAGCTTGTCGAGAAAAACACTTTGAAGAGTATCGATGGATCGGGTCTCATCCGCTGCCCTGAGCGGCGAGTCCGGTCGATTCTTGTTTTCCGCCCTGCCAGAGACATTTTCCGAGAGGCTTGCATTTTCCGCCCGTCTGGCCAATTCAATAGCCCTCGCAGCGTATTTGAGATCCTGCACCGTTTCTATTCCTGAAATGTCATTGAAAAACCACCCGCACGAAGTGAACATCAGCAGGGAGTTTCTCTGCGATTCAAGGAGCGAAGCCGCTGTCGAGATCTCCTCTGGCGAGAGTTGCCTACCCGCCTGTTTCTCGATGAATGATTTTGACCCGGCGACATCCAGGGTGTCAAAATTTTCTATATATTCATTCCTGGTCTCCCAGGGGGACGCGAAAATATCTTTGCCTTGTATTTCGTAATTAGCGGCCAGCCCATCCCTCAGATTGTCGAGGCCGTCTCGTAGCGGTGTGCGCCATTTCTGGTTCCAGCCGGGAGGGGCCCCGGTGCTGCAGCCGCAGTCCTCTTTCCAGCGCCCTACGCTGTGTGTGCACGACCACGCGGTCCCATCGCCACCTTCGCCCTGTTTGATCTGCACTTCGTACTCGAGTTCGTGTCCGGCCAGCCAGGCGCCGTAATTCGTCAGTGTAAGTCCACGGTCCGGCGCGGCCTGTTCGATGAGGTAGGCGAGAGCCATATCACCGAAAGGCTCGTGGTGTCCGTAGATCTCTCCATCGGTGGCTATATTGACAAGGTCGCCGCCGCATCTCTCGAACCCCGACTCCAGAGCCTTCGCCAGCTTGTCGCCATTCGACAGGAGATGGTTGAAGCTGACGTCTGTGGAGAGGGGAGCGTCGTAGAAGAAGATGTCGATGAACCTCGACAGGTTTCGTTTGCCTTTCTTTTTTCTTCCGAAGCAGCGGTAGGCTCTGCCCGTGAGAATGTCGCCGGAAGAAACGTCTTCCCATCCGGAGCTTTTATCGAGCGGCCTGATTCTTTCGGCCTGAAAGGGAGAGAGGATGACAAAACGAAAACCGAACTCGATCAGGAGTTCGAGGGTGATCTCGTTTATCGCTGTCTCGGCGAGCCAGATCCCCTCGGGCTCACGCCCGAAACGGCGAATGAAATCGTGGACTCCCCCTCGTATCTGTGTCTCCTGGTCCCGCCTGTTGGCCAACGGCATGATAATATGATTGTAGACCTGCGCGATCGCGTTCCCGTGTCCGAGCCTTTCGAGGCTGGCCTTGTCGGCCCTCACAATCTCGTCGTGCAAGGCGGGGTAATTATTCTCTATCCAGGAGAAGAGGGTCGGCCCAAAGTTGAAGCTGATAGCCTCATAGTTGTTTACCAGACGAATGACCCGGCCGAACCCGTCAAGTCGCCTCGATCGTGCGTTGGGCAGATAACATTCCTTGAGTATCCTCTCGTTCCAGTCGTGGTACGGTGCCGCGTTGTCCTGCCTGTCGATCTTGCCTGTCCAGGGGTTCTCGCGCGGGGGCTGGTAGAAATGGCCGTGGATTATCACAAATTTTTCCGGGTGGGTATCGGGCATTGCTTCTCCGTCGTGAACAGAAGAGTTAAAGGACACCTGAGCGAATCTGTCAGGAATATACGCGATAGTCAATATCGGGGAAGATGTTGTCCCTGTTCTCGACCTCCTTAAGCCACTGGTCGTTGATCGAGGATCCCATGATGTCGTTATAGAGTCTGTCGAACCTTCCTATATGGTCCTTTGTCCTTTTGTGTGCATACTCGACCATCGTTCCGGTCTTCATGATAAATGCCCAGTCGCTGCTCTGAGCCAGAAGCAGTTCCCTGGCCGCCTGGTTGAGGCCCCGGCGCAGCACGCCATCGGCGTTTGGAAAACGGCGGGCCAGTTCGACCATGCGGTCGGCCATCATGTTGAGGTGGGGGTAGATCCAGTCGTTGCTTCCCTCGAGCCAGAATTCGTTATATCCCTTGTACCCCCAGGAGGACATCGATGGTTGTACTGCCTGGAGTCTTGGATATTTTTCAAGATATTCCGATGGAGTGATCGGAGTGATCGTATCCTGATCGAAATGCAGTTTTCTCAGCAGGAACTCGATCCACTCCGGACCTTCGTACCACCAATGCCCGAAAAGTTCAGCGTCGTAGGGAGAGACGATGATCGGTTTGATGCCGAGAAGTCCGTTGAGGTGCTCGACCTGTTTTTCACGGTTGAACATGAAATTGCCCGCGTGAAGAGCTGCCTTTTCGCGGGCCAGTGTCGGACGATAGGGTTCCTTGTGGTCGGTAGGTCCGGTGATCCTGTGATACTTGACTCCGAGATGGATCCGGTTGCCGTCGGGATGCAGAAAGGGCCTGACATATTCGTAATCGAGGTCGAACCCGATGTCCCTGTAGAAATCCCGGTATTCAAAATCACCCGGGTAGCCTTCCTTCGCGCTCCAGACCTGTTTCGAGGATTCCTTGTCACGCCCGAATGCGGCCACTGCGGTCGAAGGGCAGTAGACCGGCGCGAAGACACCGTGCCTGGGCCTGGGTGATCCGAAAAGTATGCCGTGGGTATCAGTGAAAAAGTAATTTATCCCGGCTTCCTTGAGTAGTTCGTCTACTCCAGGGGCATATCCACATTCTGGCAGCCAGATGCCCCGAGGCCTTCTGCCGAGGTGTTTTTCATAGTGGTTGGCAGCGACCTGAATCTGCGCCCTCGCGGCGTTTTTGTTCGGCATCAAAGGGAGGAACCCGTGAGTCGCCCCGCAGGTGATGATCTCCAGCCTGCCGGTGTCCTGATGATGTTTGAACGCATCGATCAGGCGACTGTCGTATTTTTCGAGAAAGACCTGCCTGGCCCGGGAGAATTTCCAGTGGTACATCAGTGCCAGTTCGTGGAACTCCGGCGTCCACCTGGTCCTTGCCACCTCACGGCCGGCCAGGTCGATCAGCTGGTTGATATGCCGGAGATACCTGTACTGGAGTAGTGGGTCCGACATCATCGATAGGAGTGAGGGGGTCAGCGACATGGTGATACGAAAATCGATCCCTTCCTCCTCAAGGCGGTCGAATATCTCGATAAGCGGGATATAAGTCTCTGTGATAGCCTCGAAGAACCAGTCTTCCTCCAGGAAATTCTCATATTCGGGATGCCTTACATAGGGAAGGTGTGCGTGAAGTACCAGCGCAAGGTAGCCTTTTTCATTTCCACTCATCTTATCACCGGCTCTTTACTTTTCGATTTCTTTTTGACGGTAGTATCGATTTCGCGCTCCTCGATCCCGTCACCCGAAACAGCGACTACCGGGATGTCGATAGCGCCATCAGGCAGGGCGAATCGTGCGGAGAACGTGCCATCACCGCGGAGTTTTATCTCCTTGCCCTGGATGGTCACTCGAGCATCGGGTTCAGTCGCGCCATAAAGGATAAGTTCTGTGGCCACCCAGAGTCGGAAGCCTCTCTTTTTCTTGCCTTTCTGAAGGCCGGCACTTCCAAAGCTCGAGACAGTCTCGGACCCCATTTCCTCCAGCAGTTCTCGTCTGAGGCCGACTGCCAGTTCTTCGGAGCCTTTTTGCGTGGAGCTCTCCCGGGAATATCCGCCTGAAGCGGCGAATATTTTTTCGAAGACCTCATCAGGCACCAGGTAGCGGTCATCGATGACGTCGCTGACACTGTCGCGGGGAGTCTCAATAAGGTTTGAGACGGCTATCTGAATGAACTTTCCATTGGGGCCCATCAGGCCGATCGCCGTTTGCCAGGTACGTCCCGGAGATACGTTGACATACCAGCTTCTCGGGCCGTACCCCGGTTCTACGTCGAAAAATGTTTTCCTGTTCGAGGTCCTGTCGAAAATGCGAAGGATCATCTTGCAGCTGGACCAATCCTCCTCGAACTTTTTCTCAAGCTTATTTAATGTAGCCTCCGTGATCTCCCAATAAGAGAAGAGCCACCAGGGATCCCTGACCATCATCGCAATATGATCCCGGTCGTATCCAGAGGGTATATCCATCGACTCCACCGGGGGCAGCTTCAACGGCCCCGTCGTCAGGTGATATTTTCCCGCGACGGCCTTCTGCCTGATCGTCCTGTCGTCCAGGCTCGATGCCGCGGACAGGCGGGATTTGACAGACTTCTTTCCTCGTGTTGCCGACTTCGATCCGCGTGCTGGTGATTTTGATCCGGCGGGAACCATCTTCGAACCGCGAGGCGCGGATGGTTTTCTTTTCGCCTTTGCCATTGTGGCTGGTTTCGCGGATTTCTTTGTCGTGGTCTTTCGTTTTGCTCTTACCCTGGTCCCAGGCTTTGCTTTCGCGGCAACTTTTTTCGTGGCAGCCGGTTTCTTGCCCTTTGCCTTTTTTGCCCCGGCTTTCAGCCCCGCGCTTATCACTTTCACAAGCTCCGCCTTGAGCATCTTTGCAGTCACATTTATTTTTTTCTTCGAGGCCAGTTCTATAAGTTGAGCTTTTGTCATCTTGCCAAGTTCTGCTGGAGTCATCGCCGATCACTCCTTTCCCGCGTGTTTGCGCGGAGTGCATGACGGGTCCGTTCGGCCTTACCTCGCTGCCGTGTCACGGTCACGTTCCCCCGGCATGATCGCCTGCCGGGCATGCTGACTGTCCGGTATATCCGAACCACGAGTAACATAGCACCAATCGATGTTTTTTTTAAGTCTTGTCTGGTGCTTTAGCAATTATTATGCATCGGTAATGAAAGACCTCCTGGTCCGGCATGTCAAGGTCAAAGAAACATTGAGGTTACGGATTATTCTCAGAGAGTGGTCGTTTATTCTTCGATTGAGATAAAATAATTGTTGACAGACTTTCGGGAACGTTTCGGGTCGGTTCCGGGCTGGTGTCAGATTATGCCATTGGGGGCAGCAACTCCCCGGATAATCTCCAGCTCCTCTGCCGGCGGCACAACCAGCACAAGGCTCTGAGAGACTTTGGGAAGAAAAAGATACGAAAGCGTCAAGAAGATGCCGGCGTGTGATCATCCCGGGATGAAGCAGGCACATCTTTGAATGGGTCAGGCAGATCAATATATCGAGAAGAAGTGGGCCTGGAGTCATGCCGGGATGAAGAGACACATCATTGCAGGATGGACTAAATGGACCAGCAGGATTGGCTATAAACATTGAAATTTTCCACCATCTGTGATATAACTCATGGTATAGAAGATGTTTGTAGTGAGTGGTAATTTGGGTGGCGGTAATTGTAACCAAAGCCAGACAGGGAACTACAGCCAGCTTCATTTGAAAAGGATGTCGATGTTTCGTGTCCACCTTTTTCCGACTTCCGGGTATTGAGACTGTTATCGATGGCACGATCAGCATTACCCCCCTCGACAGACTTGTTCAGGCGAACTGCTGTTTCCCGATACCAGCCCCTGACCAGGGTGGCATCAAGTTGGGCATATCTCTCAAAGTGGGGGGGAGATCATGCGAAGATCCATTCCTGTTATTTTCGCACGGATTGTTGTTGTAACATGTCTTGTCCTTTCATTTCCTTTTTCAAATTCAATAGCACGTGAACCGGAAACGAAGCCGGTCCTTCTCCAGAAAGAATGGTCAAAGGAGGATTATGCCGGCGCGTTGTATGAACTGACAGGCAACGTCATGGCTCCAGCGGCGGTCGACACCTTTCATATTGTGAAATATGATTTCGAGATGAGAGACTGGCAGGGTTGGACATCGTTCGATCAGACTGCCCAATACGACACTTTCTGGCATGTGGATGACTTCGTCGGACTCGGCGGAGGCGACTATGGGCGATTGACTCCGCTCGAGGGCGGCAAGTCGATGTGGTGTGGAGTCAGACCAGGGGTCGGGCCATATATGTGCGGCTGGAACGAAGCCCCCGGTTACGGGAACCGTTGGGATCAGTCTCTGGTCACTGATCCTTTCTCATTTCTCGGGGGAGTCACCATATCGTTCCGGGTCAGAGTCGACTCGGAGGAGGAATATGATTTTCTCAGGATTGAATACAACAAATATTTTATTATGCCCTGGGAAGAGCTGGTCGCTCTGGACGGGGTAGTAGATACTGTGATTTCCTGTTTTTTCGCGCCACCGTCAGCGATGACCAAGCTGAGGTTCAATTTTTCGTCGGACGGAGCATGGAGCGATGAGGATGGACTCTGGAACTCTGACGGTGCCTGCATCATAGACAGCATAACGATCAGTGATACCAGAGGGACGATCGACTTTGAAGATTTTGAGTCTGCCGATGTGGGAGACAGGGCAGTCGGCATATGGTACGCGGATACAAAGGAGTCTTTCGGAACATATGCTAATCTCAGGGGTGGCATTCTGGACAGCGACCCCTGCAACCAAAACTCCAGTACGATGATCGCCTTCTGGGATAATACCTGTTTCCCCAGCCTTGAGTATCCGGGGATGTATGTGACTCCCTGGTGTATCTCGCCGTTGTATGGCGAGGACGATATCTGCCAGAGGGAGGATGTGATATCACCGGTCATAGATATGACAAAATATTCCAGCGGAAGGGATGAATTCCAGGACCTGACTATCTCGCCGGTCGATCAGGCGGACCTCGGGGGAGCGTTCCTGACTTTTACTGTATACGGGGACCTTCCCTATGGAAATTGTGTCTACTACAACTGGTCAGTGCGAAGCATCGTCAACGGCTGCCCGGGCCAATGGAAAGACAGGGGCTTTGGCTACGGCGGTGGGCACAGGGACTACTATTTCAGCAGATATGGAATTGCCGACCTGCTCGACAGCGACTCGATACAGGTCTCACTCCAGATAATGGATATGTGCGATGTATTTTTCGATTCGTACGGCGATTGCGCCGAACATACGCCATCGCCTCTTTTCGACAATGTCGAGATCCTGCGTTACAAGACGAATGGCCCGCAGTGGCAGTACAGGGCCCTCGACCTTTTCCAGGATAATTTCCCGTCCGGGACAGACATAGAAAGCTGGATCAGGGCCGATGCGGCGAACGATATCAGGCACTACGACGATCCGGTGATCGATCCTGGCGATTCGATAGTCCTTACCTGCACCTCACCCCTGGGAGGAGGGATAGAGGAAGATGCCGGTGGAGCCAGGGTATACATGCATGTAAAATGCGAGTATATAGGGCATGACCTACTCAAGGCCGACATTTCCGGCCCGTCACTCGAAGGGTCTTATGGAAGTTATCTCAGCGATGACGGCATCTGGACCATCATCCAGGCAGATACAGCCAGGACCAGTTGGGGAAATCCTGCCAGGGACAAGTATATGTTCGATCTGAACGACTCTCTTCTTACGCGGGGGTATGTCGTAGAATATTATTTCAAAGCATATGATGTTGCCGGTGAAAGCACGACCCTACCTGAAGACGCAGCCACCGGATATTACTTCGAGTTCACATGCCTTCCGACCTTGAACAGCCAGAATCTCTATGTCGATGATTTTGACGGCAGAGGCTCGACGAAGGGAATAGTCCAGGATTATTGGGATGCAACCATCAGAAGTGTGTTTTTTACTTTGCCGGACAGGTATGACGTTAACTCTTCAATATACCAGGTCTCGAATGGACCGGGAAGCCGGGCTAAAATCGAACACCTGCTGGCAGCATACCAGGGGATAATCTGGGATAGCGGCGACCTCGACAGCGGGACGATAACCGGCGAAAACAACGAAACAGACAAGAGTAACGATTGCCGACTCCTGATCGACTGGCTGGACCAGTTGTTATACCATAAGTCCGGCTTGCTCGTGATGGGTGACGGTGTCGCGGCCGACCTGCACTTGAACGGATCGGTGGACGGAGCGGAACTGCTTACCGATTATTGCGGTGTGAATTTCGTTCATGACAGCTACTTCGATATGACCGGCGGTTCTGGTGGTGGAATGGTCAATCCGCTGATCACAGGGCTTTATATCTTTCCATCATTAGATTTCTATATCGATGGCAGCTGCCCGGTCATTAAGGATTTCGATGTCCTCGAGAAAACGGAATCGGGGACCTACCTGCTTCAGTACCCTGATTTTGGCGGCACACCATACTACGCTGGTATTGGAAATACTTTCGTCAACTCCGAGGGCACGACAGTCCGTACCGCCTGGTTCGGGTTCAGTTTCATGCATGTCCGAAATGGGGATGGCGGCACACTGAAAAGAAACATCCTCCTGCACAAGATGCTTCGTTACTGGTTGGACACAAAGGCCGCGCCGGAGGACCTGACAGGAGAGGATATTCCGGCAGTCACCGCCCTTGCCCGGAATTACCCGAACCCTTTCAATCCATCGACTACACTTAAGTTTGATATGGCGAAAAAGGGGCATGTGAGCCTGAAGATATACAATGTCGCCGGACAACTCGTACGCATGCTGATAAATGAGGAGCGTGACGCTGGCGGTTACAGCGAAGTCTGGGACGGGACATCCGATTCGGGGTCGAAGGTCGCGAGCGGGGTCTATT
>JAHOYU010000146.1 GCA_019038625.1 Candidatus Latescibacterota bacterium
GGGCGGGACTGCTACTCTTGTGCAGCGTGTTGTTCATTGGAGTGATCCCCGCAATGGTATTCCAGGCTTGTGCCGCTGATGTGCCGATAGACGTGCGCGGGATCCTTGTCGTCTTCTTTTCTGGCATGATCTGTTTCATCCCCCTGGCGCTGTTTCTGCGGGGTGTGGCCAAAACAGGCAAAGTGTAAACGTAAGTGTTGCCTCCGTTGTATTTACACGCCTGAAATCAGGTAAGCATGCGATATAGCCTCTCCGAATCATCTCAGGCACATTGAAAAACCATTCACAATATGATAGAATGGACGGCAGATCATACTCATCAAAATTGCCAGGAGAAGGGCCTCACATGAGACAAATAACACCGTTTAAAGGGTTTCTGTTTTTCCTCGTGATCATATCACTTTCGGCAGTGATTCCGATTCCCGCATCGGCGATCTGGACCACCGACGGAGAGCCTGCAGTCACCTTCGTTCGTCCGGAAGTCTATTATGCTTCGTCTTCGCCGATGACTACCGATGGTGCCGGAGGATCGATCATCTGCTGGGTGGATGAGCGAAACGGAGGACGGGATCTGTACGCTCAGCGAATAGATGCCACGGGGCAGCAGAAGTGGGCGACCAACGGTTTGTTGGTCGGGGACGATCCGTCCGGTTATAGCAAAGAGCAAATCGTATCTGACGGGGCAGGGGGAGCCGTAATAGTCTATTACGCGTACGGCAGCAGCGGTCATTATGCTCAGCGTATAGACGCGAGCGGAAACTTGCTTTGGGGGGCGAGTGGGGTGGCCGTGTTTTCAGGAATCGAAAATCCGATCAACCTCAAAGTGATTCCGGACGGATTCGGCGGAATGCTCATCGCGTGGCAGGATTCCAGAAATGCTAACGATGATATCTACGCTCAACGGTTCAGCCCCGGAGGCGTGCCAAGATGGACAGTCGGGGGTGTGGCTGTATGTACAGAGGCGAGCAATCAGGAGAGACACGAGATAGTCTCTGACGGAGCGGGAGGTATGATCGTCGGCTGGGATGACAACCGCAACGGCAACAACGATCTGTTCGCTCAAAGGGTCGATTCGAGCGGCGCCGTATTGTGGTCGGTTGATGGTAACGTAGTCTGTGATTACGATTACAATCAGGATTATCTCGAGATGATCTCGGATGGTATGGGCGGAGCTATCTTCGCCTGGGAAGACTTAAGGGCAGCCCTTGATTGGGATATCTATGCGGCGCGGATCACTTCTCTCGGAATTACTCCCTGGGCTGCAGATGGTGTCCTTGTCTGTAGTGCCACCGATTATCGGTACGATGTCCGCTTGACTACCGATGGAGGGGGGGGAGCGATCCTGGCATGGAGGGATGCAAGGGGCACTGGCGACGATGAGATTTACGCGCAGCGGATCAACTTGCTCGGAATCGCGGAATGGACCGCAAACGGTATTGAAGTGTGTACCCCGGGAACAGATTTTCCCATTCCCCAAATAGTGGCTGATGGAGCAGGAGGCGCTATAATCGCGTGGGAAGACGATAGAAGTGGTAACAGGGATATCTACAGTCAGAGGGTGAACGCTACAGGGGCGCTGCTATGGACAGCAGGCGGAATCGAAGTCTGCGGTGCAATCGGGGACCAGCAAGATTTGAGAACGGTATCGGATGACTCCGGGGGGATCATACTAAGCTGGTACGACGAACGCGTTACTTTCGGGAGTGGGGAGATATTTGCCCAGAGGCTTGATCCCGACGGCGACGATCTGTGGAGAGACCACGGTGCTCCAGTGGCTATCAAGGATTTCGACCTGACAGCCTCGGATATCGTCACAGATGGTGCAGGAGGATCGATCATCTGCTGGTCCGACCGACGCAGAGACGAGAACGATCTTTACGCACAGAGGATGGATTCGCTGGGAAACGCCCTCTGGACCACGGAGGGGCTCCCGGTCAGTCGCGTGTTGGGAAGCCAGAGCTCATCGCGTATGGTTTCCGACGGGGCCGGCGGGGCGATCATCGTCTGGACCGATTCCCGCAACGGCAATAACGACATCTATGCTCAGAGGATTGATGCCAGCGGTAACTCGCTCTGGACCAGCGATGGTTTCGTTGTAAGCAATAACCCCGAGGACGAAAGCGCTCCGAGGATTGTTTCGGACAATGTCGGAGGAGCTATCGTCGTATGGGGCGACCGCCGCGGCGGAAATTATGATGTATACGCACAGCGAATAAGCTATGTGGGCGTATTGTTGTGGGGGCCTGGCGGAAAGCTCGTCTGTTCGGCAACAGGCGACCAATGGGAAAGCCTGATCGTTCCTGACGGCTCGGGCGGAGCGGTAATTGGATGGCTGGATAACAGGGCGGGGTACATGGACATCTACGCGCAGCGTGTCGATTACGCTGGAACTATGCAATGGGCCGCGGACGGAGTGTCAGTCTGTACTGTATTGTACCAGAAAGAAAACCTGGAGATGGCGCCGGATGGTTCGGGTGGCGCCTTTTTGACATGGCGCGACGCGAGGAATGGAAACGATAACGTATTCGTCCAGAAGATCAATTCTGGAGGCAATGCTCTCTGGCCCGCGAACGGAAGGCAGGTCATCGATCTGTCTGTCGTCGACCAGTATCTGCCGCAGGTCGCATCGGATTGCGCGGGAGGGGCAATAGTAGTCTGGGAGGATCACCGCGGCGGAAGCGGCTCTGTTTATGCTCAGCATGTAGGATCGGACGGAATCCGCGTCTGGCACCCTGACGGCAGGGTCATCAGCTATGACTCCAACCCCCAGTTCGAGATACAGATGATATCGGACGGTGCCGGTGGAGTGGTGATCGCCTGGACGGATTACCGCACCGCGGTGGACCATGATATTTACACCAGCCGTATCGGGCCCTCAGGGGACCTCGAGTGGGTCGTGCCCGCGAACGGGATCCCCGTGTGTACCGCTACCGAAGATCAGATGGGCCCCAGGCTCGTCAGTGACGGCTTCCAGGGTGCTATTCTTGTATGGAGTGACAAGCGGCCTTCAGGTGAATTTGCCGAACTATACGCGCAGAAGATCAAAGGGGCTATAGGCAGTGTCGAGCCGACCAGTCTCGATTTCGGGGCGGTCCCCATTCTCTCCAGCCAGAATCGCAGCTTTACCGTGAGCAACATCGGAGATCTGACGCTTTCCGAAGAGTTCAATATCACAGGGCAGTACTATAGAATATTCAACGATTTGACCGATTATAGTCTGGATCCGGGAGAGGACCTTCTGGTTCAGGTCAGTTTTGAGCCGGACTACGAAGGAGTCCATACCTGCGATATCGCGACTGGGAACACGACTCTGAGCGATGTTTTCTGCACGGGCACCGGCCTGGGGCCCGTATGCGAGATCGACACGGTAGATATCGATCTGCCCGGGTTCGTGATGGTGGGCGACAGTTACGACACGACGTTCACGGTAACCAACGCCGGCGGAGGGATACTCAGCGGGTATATCTCCATGTCGGACGGCCAGTACAACCTGCCGGCCGGAGAAGTTCCGTTTTCACTCTATCGTTATGATACGCTGGAAGTGACTGTGAGATTCAAGCCGACGGTCGAAGGAACGCATCAGTGTGTCGTCGAGACAGGAACATATCTCTGCGGAGACGTCACGGTGACTGGCACCGCGTATCTTTGCCCTCCGGATACGATCCTTTATGTCGATGTCGATGCTGCCGGCGCAGAAACAGGCGTTTCATGGACCGACGCTTTTATGGGTCTTCAGGATGCTCTCGCGCGGGCGGACCTCTGCGGCAATGTCACCGAGATCTGGGTGGCGGAGGGGACGTATTACGCTTCAGGCACCAATGATGTCTACGAATCGTTCATGTTGAGAAATGATCTCGCCATATACGGCGGCTTCGCTGGAACGGAATCGCTTCTGAGCGAGCGCGACCTTTCGGCGAATACTACTGTGCTGAGCGGTAATATCGGTATCGAAGGCGATATCGACGACAATTCAGCGCATGTAGTGATCGGCAGTTATACCGACAGTACCGCGGTACTTGACGGATTTGTCATAGAATGGGGACACGCCCTGCCACCCGGGCAACAGAGGGGTGGAGGGATGTTCTGCAACGAAGGCAGCCCGACTCTGCGAAATCTCGTTTTCAGAAATAACAGGGCAAGATTGGTAGGCGGCGGGATCTACTTCCGCAACGGCAGCGACGCGAAGCTTTACAACTGCGTCTTCTTCGAGAATGACGCTTCGGATTTCGGCGGCGGGATCTATAACGACGTGAGCAGCCCGCTGATCGTGAACTGCACCTTCAGCAGGAACAGGGTAGACGACAGCGGCGCGGCGTTGTTCAACGAGAATTACAGCAGCCCGACGCTGATCAACGTGATCATGTGGGGTGACGAGACAAACAGCATGTTCCTGACCGAGATCGCGAACCATGGCTACAGCGACCCGGTGATCTCATACTCGCTTATCCAGTACTGCGGCGACAGCGGCCCGGGCTGGGCGACATCGTACGGGATCGACGGAGGAAAGAATACGGAGGCCGATCCGGACCTGGTCGACATGGCCTCGGGCGATCTGCATCTTGTCACAGGTTCACCCGCGATCGACGAGGGTGATCAGACCGTGCCGGGACTGCCTTCGACCGACCTCGATGGCAATCCGAGGATACAGGGGAGCGAGATCGACATGGGCGCGTATGAGGGTGGATACGAAGTCGTCAGGGTCGATATCGATGGCGATCCCACCCATTTCGATGTGACAGTCGACGGCGAGCCGTTCGCTACTCCGTATACTTTCTATTCACGTTCCGGCGCCGTGCACGAGATAGGCACTTCCTCTCCGCAGTTACAGGGAGATATCATCTACTCCTTCGCCAACTGGAGCGACGCCGGTGATACGATTCATGACATCACTCTGCCCGTCATCGACAGGATACGTTATACTGCGACCTTTACATGGGCCAGCGCGTACGCTTCGATCGATTCGATAGTCGATGTGCCGGGAGACCAGGGTGGATGGGCGAGGGTCTATTTCAAAAGATCACATTATGATGATCTCTCGGAAATCGATAATCCGATAGAGCGGTACGACATGCACAGGCGTGTCGACAGCCCCGTGCTTGCGGCTGCTGTGCTTGCTGAGGGGAAGCGCACTGAAGATGGATACATAGAATATGATGGAAGATTGTTTGTCGTTCGCGCGGAGCTGATGGCTCTGGTGGCGGGGGCAAGTGGCATCGAAGGTGCAACTTTGGCATCTGATCCTGGCAACATCGCTGACGCACCCGCGGCGGCGCCTCCCGGTCTCTGGGAAGTAGTCGGTACCGTATCGGCATCGCAGCAGGAGCAGTATCTCGGGCTCGCGCCGACGCTGGCAGATTCGGCCGCGACGATCCCGTATTCCGTCTACTACGTCTCAGCACATTCTACCACGCCGGCAGTCTATTTCGACAGTCCTGCCGACAGCGGGTATTCTGTAGACAATATTGCGCCCGGTGTGCCACTGGGATTCGCTGTCGATTATAACACCGGCAGCGGGAATGAGCTCAGTTGGGACAGCGCGCCTGAATCCGACTTCCAATACTACAGGGTCTACCGGGATACTGAAGAAGGATTCATCCCGGGCCCGGGAAACCTTGTCCATCAGACGGTGACGCCGATCTGGAGCGATCCCGAATACGACGGATGGGATGTTCATTACAAGATCACGACACTCGATCATGTGGGTAACGAAAGCGACGCGGCATCGCCCGGCTCGACCACAGATGACGATATCCCCGGAGTCCCGAAGGCGTTTGCCCTGCATCAGAACGTGCCGAATCCGTTCAACCCGGTGACGATGATCAGGTTTGACCTGCCACAGGCAGCACACGTAAAACTCTGCGTCTACAACGTGAAGGGCGAACTGGTCGCTACTCTTGTAGACCATCAGATGACTGAAGGGCGCAAGGAGATCAGTTGGACGGCAAGTGATGCCTCAGGAAAGGTCGTTGCGAGTGGGATGTATTTCTATCGTCTCGTAGCCGGTGACTTTGTGCAGACGCGCAAGATGGTGCTGCTCAGGTGATATGGATCCGGCTGGTGTCAACCGTTATTTAGTAAACGAGAGGAGGGCAGTT